>CAZYHU010000008.1:1738-17524 GCA_964647175.1 uncultured Candidatus Saccharibacteria bacterium | reverse complement strand
ACAAAGGATTTTGCTTCGCAAAATCCTTTGTTGACAAAATAAATAAATAGTATATTATAAATAAAAAAATCCCATAACATGAATATCTCGATAAACTCCGATTATGTACTACTATTTATAATCTTTTGTATTTGTTTTTATTTTTTTATAAAAGCGTATCTAAGAAATGTTCTTATCTCACTTATTGAAAGTTTTCAAAGATTAGAAAGCTTTCACGATAATGTTTATAGTCATACTATCTTTTTTGATAAATTTAAAAAAGAAAACACCATTGCAACATTTTCACATTGTTTTAATTATGTATTTATAAACATAATAGAAAATACTTACAATCTCATTGGACTATTTGTTAAAAAAGAAAAACAACAACAATTTGTTATTATGTTTTTAAAGATGACAAAGTTTCCAGAAAAACTAGATTTATTTTTAGAGGTAACATTAGCTGAAGTAAAAACATCTGGTGAAATTAGTTTAATTATACATACCATTACTACTCATAGACATTTTGAAATTTTAGAAAAATGTATGGATAGTAACTTTATGTATAAAGTAAAGAACTTTAAGATTAACTCAAATTAACCAATAGTCGTCCCGTATATACGGGACGACTATTTTTATTTGCACAAAACTCCCTTTCTATGGTATATACTAGAACGATATGAAACTCCTCATTGTGGAATCACCAAGTAAAGCAAAAACCATCGAAAAATATCTCGGTGGTGAATATACTGTACGCGCATCAATCGGACATATCCGAGACTTGCCAAAATCTAATAAAACAGCCATCGATATACCAGGTGGCTTTATCCCCCATTATGAAATCTCTGCCGGTAAAGGACGCGTAATTTCAGAATTACAAAGTCTCGGAAAAAAAGCCACCCAGATTATTCTCTCGCCCGATCCCGACCGCGAAGGAGAAGCCATTGCTTGGCATTTATTGGAACTATTAAAAGACGCAAAAGTTTCAGCACCTATCGAACGCGTAACTTTTAACGAAATTACCCGTGAGGCAATTATCGAAGCTCTGAAAAAACCACGCTCTGTAGATATGGAACTCGTCCATGCTCAGGAGGCTCGTCGCGTACTCGACCGATTGGTTGGGTATGACTTATCAGGAATTATCTGGAAAAAAGTTCGCTACGGATTATCAGCAGGACGCGTACAATCTCCGGCACTCCGTATTATTATGGAACGTGAACGAGAAATCCGAGCGTTTATTCCAGAGAGATATTTTGTAATTGATGGATTATTTGAAACAAAAAAATCCGAGCAAATACAATTAGAATGCAGTAAAGAACTCTCTGACGAAAATCAAGTCAACACCATTTTAGAACTTGGTAAAAAAAATCCATGGTCAGTTACCGAGATCAAGGAAACAGAACAAAAACGTTCACCCCGTGCTCCGTTTACCACATCTACATTACAACAAACAGCCAGTACACGACTGGGATTTGCACCATCACGAACAATGCAGGTAGCGCAGAGATTATACGAAGCAGGATTTATCACCTATATGCGTACCGACAGTACGACATTATCAGGTGCAGCTATTGCAGAGATAACCAGTACAATTGAGAAAAAATACGGCAAGTCTATGGTCTCTGTTCGTCAATATAAAACCAAGAGTAAAAATGCCCAAGAAGCGCACGAAGCCATCCGTCCAACCCATGCAAGTGTAGAACATGCAGGATTAACTGGCGAACAACAGTCATTATATAAACTGATTTGGGAACGAACCGTAGCATCACAGATGATCGATGCAAATGTATTAAAAACAAAAATCTCTGCAAATATACATAATTCATCATTCCCTGACTTTGTAGCTCATGGTTCGCGGATACTGTCTCTAGGTTGGTTATCTGTCGATACTGGTGCCCGAGGTGAAGACGTAGAATTACCTAAACTCTCTGTTGGAGATGACTTGAAATTAATTGATTTAAACAGTACTGAGAAATTCACCCAACCACCAAACAGATACAGTGAAGCAGGACTGATCAAGGAACTCGAGGAACGCGGCATCGGACGACCGTCTACCTATGCATCGATTATGCGAACACTCGAGGAACGAGAATACATCCGCAAAGAAGGCCGCACATTATTCCCGACCGATACAGGAGATGTTGTTTCGAGCTTCCTTGAAGATAATTTTGCAAAATATATCTCAGATACATATACCGCAGAGATGGAGGATAAATTAGATGATATTGCAATCGGTAAACGCAGTTATTCACAAACATTGTCAGAATTTTATACACCGTTTAGTGCAGATGTAATCGAAAAAGACAAACTTGCGAAAGCTACCGATTTGGGTAAAGCTGACAGTCAATTCATTTGTCCATTGTGTGGAGCTCCGATGATTATTAAACTCGGTCGCAGTGGTAAATTCCTCTCATGTTCTACATATCCTGATTGTACCGGTGCATTGACGATCGATGGGAGCGAGGTTGGTAATGAAAAACCATTCACCATTGATCCTAAAACAGGAAACAATGTATATCTCCTCACAGGACGGTTTGGTCCGTATGTACAATTAGGCGAATCACCAGTTATTCCAAAACTCACTAAATGGCCAAAAGGTTACAAGAAAACTGCCGAGGATAAAGAACAAGTAAAACTGGAAAAGCTCGCAATAGAAACTGCCAAGTCAGGTAAACAACCAAAACGTGCATCATTACCACCACGGATGAAGGCTGCTGATTTAACACCAGAGGTTGCACTGAAACTACTGGAACTCCCTCGTGAGCTCGGTACTGATACGACAACTGGTGAGATGATTATTGCAAACGTTGGACGGTTTGGTCCGTATGTCGGACGAGGTAGAGATTTTAGATCTATCAAAAAAGGCATGGACCCCTACACGATTACACAGGGCGAAGCTCTGGTATTATTAAATACTCCAAAACAATTACCAAAAGGTACAGAACTGATTAGGACTTTTGTAAATCCAAAAGGTAAAAAAGAAATGCAAGTATTAAAATCTAAATCAGGACACTTTATCAAAATGGGATTGAAACGAATCTATCTGCCAGATAATTTAGACCCAACGACTGCATCTGTAGATGAACTCATTGCATTATTATCAAGTGAACAAATAAAAGGCAAGAAAAAATAAAACAATAAAACGCGGGAATCTTCGATTCCCGCGTTTTATTGTTTTATGTTCTTTAGTTATTATATCTTAAACTCAATCACATCACCATCTTGTACAATGTATTCCTTCCCTTCTGTTCTGACTAATCCATTTTGTTTTGCCTGACTGTATGATCCTGCATTAATCAAATCTGACCAGAATACTACTTCGGCGCGGATGAATTTATCCTTGAAATCATTATGGATTGCCATACCTGCCACAGGTGCTGTCGAATTTTGCATAATCGTCCATGCACGCGTTTCCTGTACTCCTGTCGTGAAATACGTCGCCAGTCCGAGCAGTTTATATGATTTCGTAATGAGTGTATTTACACCATCATCTATGTCGTCTCCTTCTGTCATAGCACTACGCATTTCATCTCTCTCCTCTCCATCGAATTCTGATAATTCATGTTCTATTTTTGCGTCGATGACTACCCATTCTGAGCCTATTGATTCGATATACGTACATACTGATTTAAAACTCTCTGGATCTGTTTGATCGAGATTCTTACCACCGCTGCGTTTATTTAATCCATAGATAAATTTCTTCATCGTGAGGAGATTTAATTGTTTGATTATTTTTTGTTCTTCTGGTGTGAGTGTTACGGTATTTGCCATTTTTTCTGACACGAGTGCGTCATGGATTTTTTTCACAACCGTTTCTTCTGCAATTGCCAATTTATCTCCTCTCTTTACATCACGTACGAGGTTCGCAAGTCGTTTTTCAACGGTTTCAATATCAGCGAGAATTAATTCCAAGTTTATTACACCAATATCACGCAATGGATTGATTTCTCCATAGACATGATTAATTGATTCAAGTGTATCAGCAACAGCAAATATGCGCACCATTTCAAGGATTGCATCTACTTCGCGAATATGAGAGAGAAATTTATTTCCGAGTCCCTCACCTTTACTTGCTCCCTCGACCAGTCCTGCAATATCTACGAATTCAATCACTGCAGGAACTGTTTTTAGAGTCTGTGAAAAATTAGAGAGCTTATATAATCGCTCATCAGGTACAGCAACAATACCCACCGATGGATCGATGGTACAAAATGGATAATTTTCTGCAGGGACACCCTTTCGAGTGAGAGCATTAAACAATGTTGATTTGCCGACATTGGGTAATCCCACGATACCAATAGATAAATTCATATTATTTATTCATTCCTAAACTACCAAACAGTTTTTGCAGTGTCGCCCCCTGTGTTCTCATAATAGTCATCATCGCAGCCTGTTCTCCTATACCTTGTTTTTTCATTATATCGACTTGTTTTTCTATTTTTTTAAACCCTTCTAAAATCTCTGGATTTTTCGTAATTGTTTCTAGTAATTGATCTAATTGTTCATCATTAATACCCATTGCTTTCAATTTAGAACCGATCATTTTTTTAAGAATAAATTTTTGAAACATATGGATACTGTATATCATACATAACAAAAATAATCCAGTATATGGATTATTTTTGTTATTTTTTATGCATGTATAATTTCCAAACTTTTGCAGGAGATAAAATTGACAAGAAAAATGCAATATCAATAACACTGCGTATCCAATGAGCTAATAACCCGTAGATGCGAATACGACCCCATACAAACAATGACCAGTGTGGTCCTGCGCCAATATTATATGCAACAGGTTGCTCTTTGTAGGGTTCTACTAATCGCTGTTTCAAAGTTCTATGAATTGATCTACTAATATAATGAGCATCGTAGATAGCTGTTTGTGCTAATCCAGAATATGGAGTATCTGCCCCGTCCCCAATTACATACACACCTGTTGTTTTTGCAATTCCTGTTTTTTCAATAAATTCAGAATGTAATACTGGCTCTAGATATTCATTTACAACAATCCGTCCACGCTTGCCTAAAGTTACTCCTGCTATAGTTCCTAACAATGCAGATGCTTTAACCCCTGCTGTCCAGATCAATGTTTTAGCTCCAATTTTCATATCGTCTAAATATATTGTCCAACCACTTTCACGAATCAGATTTCTATTAGTGAATATATTTACTCCGAGCGATCGTAAATGATTTTCTACATGAGTACTCACTGACTCAGGTAACATTCCGAGTAATCGAGAATTTGTATCAATAATATCGATCGTTACGAGAGATGGATTAATATGAAATAATGTTGCCAGTTTTTTAGTCCATACAGCTAGTTCACCTGCGAGATCTACTCCTGATGGACCTCCTCCTACAATAGTGATATGTAATCCAATTAATTTTTCTGAAGGATCATCATTTTTAGATGCAGATGAATATTGTTCAAATAGATTAATAATATGATTACGGAGAATATTGGCTTCTTGGTATGTTTTTAATCCAAACGATAATTCAGGTAATCCATCGATGTTAAAATATTCTGTTTCAGATCCGAGTGCGATAACGAGAAAATCACCCTGACATACTGTACCACTGGCCAGTGTTACAGTTTTTGTAGCAATATCGATATGTTCTACTGTATCAATAATAGTATGTATATTGTCACGAGAAAAAATATCCCCCAATGGGATTTGTACATGGTGGTGCGTTGTACTGGATAACATACTGTGAAGTCCAGGATAATACGAGAAAAAAGGTTCTCGAGAAATGAGTGTAATACTCCCTTTAAATCCCTGATCTAATAATGTACGAGCTGTTGAGACACCTCCGAATCCGGCTCCTAAAATAATAATATGAGGGTTGGTAACTTGTGGTATATTCATAATAATTATGATACACTATACCATAACGAAAAGGATACTTGTACATTAGGTGGTAAATATAATATACTGTCAAATAATCCCTTACTCACCTTGTAAGATTTCGTTTTCTTGTTCGTCATAGAATATGAACCATACAGAACCTTTCAATTCGATAAGCTCTCAATTCGAGCATTTTTATAAAAAGTCATTTGACGAGTTTTTTGTCTATACCTTAACCCGTACAGGTAATCGTGAAACAGCTATGGATATCTGTCAAGAGTCCTTTACCAGGCTTTGGAATGAATTACATGCAGGTAAAAAAATAGATAATCTCCATGGCTTTTTCTATCGAATATTAGGAAATAAAATTATTGATTTTTATCGCAAGAAAAAAACTCTATCTCTAGATGAATTACGAGAACAAGGATACGAACCTACTCTTTCAGAACATGCTGATACAACGGATGAAATAAAAACCATTGTAAAAAAACTTGAAAAACTTCCTGAGACTTATCGTGATATTGTCATTATGCGATTTATCACTGAGCTCTCTATAGCTGAAATCAGTAGTCGTACTGGATTGTCAGAAAACGTAATCAGTGTCAGGTTACATCGCGGTAAATTATTGGCCCAAGAAATACTCCAGTCCAATTGGGACGAGTATCAACAGTAACATCAAATTCTATGAAAAAAAACTCACCATTATGGTATTGGATCACATCTCAATTACCAACTCCAACAGAAAAAAAATCCATGTACTCTGATATTACTAACAGGGTTGTTTCACCGTACCATAATCAACCATCACTCTTGCAAAATTTGTTTTCTAAAAAACTAACATGGAGTGTCGCATTATGTCTCGTTGTTATTTATACAACCAATCAAGTTTCTGCATCGGCGCTCCCTGGCGACCTTTCCTACCCTATTAAAATTGCTCGTGAAGAAGTTATTTTAATCACAAAACCAACCGCACAGAAAAAAGCAGACTATCTCATTAAACGAATTGAAAACCGTATCGAGGAAAAACACATTCTTATAGAGACAAAAGAACTCAAAAAAGAAGACTCTCTCGTACTAGATAATCTTATTGCTAAAACAACGGAACAATTTAACACTCAGATTGTAGATATTACAACAGAAAGTTCTGTTATTGCGCTCGATTATCAAAATACTATGACTGCATTATTGGATAGTCACAGTGAGACTATCTTAGCAACTAGTTCAGAAGAAATTACTTCTACTACGGCAGTTTTAGCACTTGAAAAACAACAAGAACATGCAAACCAAATCAAAACTGAATTAGAGCAAACAGTATTAGATATAGATCCAATAGAGGCAGAAAAACAATATTATGAAAAAATTGCTCTATTAAATACAGAATATCCTGATATATTCCCTGTTGATCTAATAACACAGCCCGTACCACCTGTGGTAGATTCATTAGTAACATCTGAAATCTTGGAAACTACTCCTCGTGAGGAATCTGCGATTGTAACGGAGCAAAAATCAGAAACCCAACCAGTTGTTGATTCAGCAGTAGATACACTAACAGTATCTAGTATTCCTACTCTACTGAAAGTCTCTGAAACAGTTCCTGTTGATGAATCTGTATTAGATACTCCTGTTATTGTATCTGATGTAGTACCTCTTAAAAAACCAGAAACAGTAGCAGAATTTTTAACTGCACTCACTACTAGTAAAAACGAAAAGAATTACGCTCAGGGAATCATTTTATTATCTGATTTAAAAATTATTTTACAAAAACAAAAATTAGAAAAACTAAAACAACTGGAACTAGATAAAAAAATAGATGAAACAGAACTATCTAATGAAATCATCGTACCAACAATTGAAACAGAGAAAAAAACTGACACGTTAATAGAATCTAAACCATCTACACAATAAAAACCCTCACGGGTTTTTATTGTAGAAAAATATTATTCTGTTGATGGATTTTTCGCATCTTTTTTAGCTTGGTCTTGCATCATTTTTTTCAAATCAGGAATAATTTTTTCGATATCATCTATTGATTGAAAACCACTGTATACACGATTATTCATTACAATTGCTGGATAGGTTATACCGTCTGTTTTTGTGACTACTTGGAATGTACTGATTGCAGAGAGATCTAAATCAGCATTAAATGAATAGACGCGTAATTCTGGATATTTAATTCGCAAGGCTGTTAACACATCACCTTGTTTACCACAATCATCGCAGGTATTATTATAAAAATATACAATCGTAATTGGTTTTACAGCACATTTTTTAGATAACTCTTTCATTAATAAATAATCTTTGATTTGGAGTAATGAATAATACTTTTTCAATTGAATCACTCGATCATCATCAATACCTAAATCTTGTTCCATTTTTGATAATCGTTCACCTAATTCTCCAATTTGTGGAGCCAGTATTGAATTCCCATCTGCAGTACATTCTGATTGTTTTAATAATGCAAATTGTGTTTCTGATGATAATAAATCAATAGAAATTTTGTCTTGTATTAATTTAAGTTCTGCAAATTTTTTCTGATTGACCGTATTGGTAATCAATATAACCGTAACAAAGATCCCTGCTGTCAGGATAAATGTTGTTACATATTTAAGCCAGTCGATTTTTTTCATAATAGTTTTTTATCGCCAACTACTTTTTTGAGACCGTACTGCATTATATAATGAACGTAATGTCCACCATGATGCAAAGTATGGATAAAATAAAATAGTTAGCAAATCAAATGATAATAATTTTTGTCGCAACATAACACGTCGAGAAATAACCAATGTATAAATAACGAGAGCAAGTCCTAATAGACCAATATATGAGTATGGAATACTTGGTAATGAGAATATTGAAAACTGAGGGAGAGAGAAATTATACCAATGAAATCCTACCAATAGTGTGTGTTGCACTGTTGTGATTATTCCTGAAATTAATTGATAGGATAACATTCCGAATATAAACATAACGAATATGAGTGAAACTGCAGAAAACGGGAGAATAAAGAATGACAAGTCTCCTAATTCTCTCGTAAACATATATCGTTTATAATCCTGTACATTTTTTATAAATCCATAGGTCCAACGTATACGTTGTTTTAATAAATCAGGCCATGTACGAGGACCCTTGGTATATACCAATGATCGATCAGCATGTACCATACGCATATTATTAATCTGCATACGTAGGGCGATTTCTAAATCTTCGGTATGGTGAGCTTCTTTGTATGGACCGAGCTTATCAAATACTGTTTTTCTAAACAGTGTCAGTGGTCCAGGAGCTACATATAATGCCTCTAATTGGTGAAGTACATTTTTTAAATAGGTAGACATTTCATATTCTACTTTTTGCATATATTGCATGATACTCTGTGGGTTTTGGATTACCATCGATGGTACTACCGCATAAACACCAGTATCTGAAAACCATTCTACAGAACTACGAATCGCATCAGGATGTACTGCACTGTCAGCATCTAAACATCCTACAATACTGGTTGTTACATGTTGGAGTCCGAAATTTAATGCTGCGAACTTACTGCCTTCGTTTACTTTGTGAAATAATTTTACCTGAGGATGATATGCATAGGCTTGTAATACTGTCCATGTCGTATCTGTTGATCCGTCATCAATAACAATCAATGTCAGTTTATCAGCAGGATAATTTGAAGCAAGCAGAGATTCTAATGTTCCAATAACGGTTGTTTCTTCATTCCAACAAGGAACCATAATAGACACTGTCGGTAATTGTTCATCGGTAAATCCAGGTAATGGATCATGATGTTTGCGCCATCCTAAATATGTCAGTAATAAGAAAAACTGGAAATATATACCCAAAAAAGATAGTATATACATGAGCGCTGTTGAAATAGTTACCATAATTATACCAGTATACACAATTAGAGAACCTTTTCAAGGTTCTCTAATTGTGTTGGTTATAAATAGTTTTTTCGTTTTTTAGGCTTTTTCTTGACACTGGTACCCATTTTCTCTGCAATGATTTGTAATTCATCTCTGATAATTGCAGCAGTTTCAAAATCAAGTTCTGCAACCGCTGATTCCATCTGCTCTGTTTTAATACGAATTAATTCATCTGGATTTTCAGAAAATAATTGTTCGTCTATTTTTAGATTTTCAAACACTGCTCGATCATGATTGGATTCAAAATCTGCTGTAATATCATCAATACTTTTTTTGATACTCATTGGTGTAATACCATGTTTTGTATTATAAGCAATTTGTTTTTCTCGTCTACGATTTGTTTCTCCGATGGCGCGTTCCATAGATCCTGTAACTCTGTCAGCATATAAAATAACTCGCCCATCGACATTACGCGCTGCTCGTCCAATGGTCTGGATCAGTGACGTATCACTACGGAGAAATCCCTCTTTGTCTGCATCTAATATCCCGATAAACGATACTTCTGGCATATCAAGTCCCTCACGGAGCAGGTTTACCCCGACCAATACATCATATAATCCACGACGGAATTCTGTGAGGATTTGGATTCGTTCAATAGTTTTAATATCACTGTGTAGATAGACTGATTTTATTTTTTTATCTTTTAAATATTCTGAGAGATCTTCGGCCATTTTCTTGGTCAAAGTAGTTGCAAGCACTCGCCCACCACGGGATATTTCATCCTCTGCCTGAGTGATAAAATCTGCAATCTGCCCAGGATAGTCTCCCACTGGTAATACAGGTTTTATTTCTATCGTTGGATCAATTAATCCCGTAGGACGAATAATTTGTTCGACTACTTGCTTTGATTGCGTCAGTTCTGTTTTACCTGGAGTTGCTGATACATAGATTACTTGATTAATATTTTTTTCAAATTCATGATATTGGAGCGGTCTGTTATCAGCGGCACTCGGCAATCTAAATCCAAAATCAATCAATGTTTTTTTACGACTCGCATCTCCTGCATACATTGCTCCCAATTGCGGAACTGTCACATGCGATTCATCAATCACGGTTAAAAAGTTTTCTGGGAAATATGATAATAATGTCTCTGGTGGATCACCTGCTTTTTTCTCTGACAGATGCCGTGAATAATTTTCAATACCACTGCAATATCCAACCTCGCGCATCATCGCGAGATCGTTTTGGGTGCGTCTCTTGATTCGTTCTGCTTCGAGTAGTTTACCATCTCGCTCAAATTGTTTTACAACTGCTTTCATTTCTGCATCAATGGCTTTCATTGCTCGTTCTTTCTTGTCCCCTTCTGTTAAGAAGTGTTTTGCTGGGAAAATAAAAATATTCTGGACCTCTTCTAATATTACTGATGACACTGGATCGATGACTTGGATCATACCGATACTATTACCGATGAAAGTAACCGCAACCATATGTCGCTCGGATACGGGCATAATATCAATTCTGTTTCCGACTCCACGGAATTCTCCAGGAGACAGGTCAGCATTGGTACGCGTAAAATGCACACGAATCATCTGTTCCATGAGTTCGCGTTTTGTAATGGTCTGACCGACCGAAAGCATCACATTCATCGCAGCATATTCTGCAGGACTCCCCAATCCATAAATACACGAAACCGATGCTACGATAATACAGTCTGGTCTAGTTAACAAGGCCTGAGTTGATGCATGACGAAGTCTGTCGATTTCCTCGTTGATCTGGGCGTCTTTTTCAATATAGGTATCCGTCATCGGCATGTATGCTTCTGGTTGATAATAATCATAATACGATACGAAATAATGCACAGCAGCATCCGGGAAAAATTGTTTAAACTCACTGGCCAGTTGCGCAGCGAGTGTTTTATTATGAGCGATAACCAGAGTCGGACGCTGTACCTGATTAATAACGTTCGCAATCGTAAAGGTTTTTCCTGTACCGGTGGCACCGAGCAGGGTTTGTTTATGCAATCCCTGACCAAGTCCCGCTACGAGCTCTGTAATGGCTTGTGGCTGATCTCCTGCTGGCTCATAATGACTGACAAGCTTAAAACCAGCCTGATTAATTACAGGTTTTATTGCTGATTTTGGTGCAGAAACTGATTTTTTTGTAGCAGGTTTTTTCATGATTACACCATACCATAACACAGACAAAAAGGCGAAAATCTGGAGGATTTTCGCATTTTTGAATTTAAAAAAGCACAAGATAGAATCTTGTGCTTTGATTTGCTAGTAGTATATAAAAATTATAAAAACTTACTTCGGAAAAACAATTTAAAAAGTATTCTCTTTGCTTCTAATCCTGATGTAATAATCGGAGTAAAATTATTCACATAATCAACCGATGATATCTTGCAAGGGATAATTTCTAATCCAGTAATACCTTGTTTAGATAGTTGTATTACAGGAATAAAAGTGTCTTTATCAAGTGGATTAATATTACCACCAAAACAAAAGTTTCCTAAACTGTAAAAAATAATACCTTGTTTATATTTTTCAATTCCTTGTATAACATGTGGGTGATGACCAATAACCACATCAGCGCCACAATCAACAGCAAGTCTCGCTAAAAACTTTTGTTTTTTAGTCGGAAAATAATCAAGCTCATTACCAAAATGAAACGAAACACATAATACATCAACTGTTTTTCTGGCAAATTGTATTAATTCTTTTAAATAAACATCTGAACAAAAAGCAGTTCCTGTGGAATTCTTTTTTGCGGAAAAACTTTCTTGAATATCATCAAAACCTAAAAATCCAATTTTTATACCTTTGGTTTCAATGATCTTACACCGTCCTGCTTCATTTGAATTATTTCCTGCTCCACAATACTGAATATTATGATTATCCAAGACGGTTAATGTATCAATAATTCCAATAGGACCATAATCACCAATATGGTTATTAGCCAAGTTTACACTATCAATATGTGCATCTACTAAATAGTTCACATACTCAGGATTTCCTTTAAAGGTAAACTGCTTTAATACACTTGATTGGCTTGTTGTCAGAGGACCTTCGAGATTAATGAGCACTAAACTGTTTTTAAAGAGATTAATAAAGTTAACAAAAGGATTGTAGTGAATGTTGTTATTCTTTTCTAGAAACTCATTAAACCTGTGCGCGAGAGTAACATCTCCTGTTGCGATAAATTGTACTATAGGTTCTGCAGTATCAAGCTGAAAACCTAGTTTTGAAGTGAAAAACTTTTTAGGAATAGGTGAGATAACTAAACTTATAAATAGATTTACTATTCGATAGGATTTAGATTTTAAAAAACGTTTAATTTTTCTTGTAATTTTAGACATAATTTATTATATTTTATTTAAGAAGTTAAAATCATCTAATGAGTTTACTGGTATCCAAGAATTAATTTCTAAGACATTAATTGGATACGTATTTTTGTTGTCCATAATTGTTTGAGGTATCCCTATTTCATCACCTGTTAATAACCTAGGTTCATAATTAAAAATACCTGTATCAATAACATAGGTTCCTGTAGCAATGAGGGTACCATGTTCTTTTTCATATTCATTTTGAGCTTCAAAAGAAAATAATATTCCATTATTATCTTGCACTACTTTATAGTATCTTGGCATAATAGCCTTTTGAACAGTAAAACATCTCTTAAAGGCAATAATTTTTTCTAGGTCATCTTTAGATATTAAATCATCTCCATTAAGAACAAGAAACTTTTCATTTTCTTGTAAGAAATTCTTTACAGATAATAATGCTGCGAAAGTACCTTTTTTATTAGGAATTTGTTCTATACACTTGATACTAAAATTGAAATTACATTTTGTTAATACAAAATTTTCAATTTGTTCTCGTAAGTAAGAAGTAATAAGAAAAACCTCTGTTATTTCATCAGGTAAATTCTCTAAAATATAGAGCAATAACTCTTTACCTTTAATTAATAACAGGGGTTTTGGTATAGTATTAGTCAAAGGTCTCATTCGAGTCCCTTTTCCTGCGCATAAAATAATTGCTTTCATAGTTGATTAATTATACAATAAAAACAATTAAAATTAAAGTACGTAATTTTTACCATGCCAGTATGATCTATCTTTTAATAGACCCTCTTGGATAGTTTGTGTTTCAGTAAATTTCAAATAGCTAAAAAATTGCCAAAGTGAACCTGATGAAAATTTTAAATAATTTTGTACTATTTCTTCGTAAGTAAAAAAACCATACGATAGATGCTCTTCACTTATAGTAACAATCGGACTATCATATAGCACTAGAGACAAAACAAAAACAAAGCCATGCTCAACATTATACTTTAATACCATTTCTTTTTTAAGTCTTTGTCCTAAAATAGCGCAAAGTTTTAAATCATCCTCTGAAACAAAAATACCAGTTTCTTCTGCTATTTCTCTTACTGCAACTGCTTTGTATCTAATTTCATTAGGATCAAAACCTCCTCCTGATAAATCATATAATCCTTTGTCTTTTCTTTTTAAAAATAAGTATTTACCAATATTTACACAGTAGATCACTGTAAAAGCTCCATTTATCATTTTAATTTAATTTAAAAGTTACAAAATATTTATTAAAAATATAACACATATAAATATAAAAACAAGTTGATTTTTATATACTTTATGTTATATTTTTTTTGAATTAAACTTTAAAATTATAAAAAATGAACAATCAAATTATTCCTCGAATTATTTGCGGTGAATCAAGTACTGCTATTTCTCCATTCTATCCAGGATGTGAAGAATTATTTTTTAAATGGTTTAATGACCCTCGTATTTATTTACATATGGGTGATTTAGATCAATTTCCTTTTTCAATTGAAGATGCCAAGAAATATGTAGAGAGCCATAAAAAAGATACTTGGCTCATTATAGTAAATACTGGAAATGAAAAAGTTAACTGGATACCTATTGGTTATATAGGAATGTTTATTAGAAATAGACATAAGGTTGGCATTATTCGTTATGCTATAGGTGAAAAAGATTTTTTAAGAAAAGGTCATGTATCAAAAGCGATTACAGGAATTTGTGATTGGTCATTTAAAGAATCTGATCTATTCTCAATTCATGCATCTGTATCAGATGCTAATCCAGAAAGTATTGGAGTATTGGAAAAATTAAATTTTAGGAAATGTGGTAAATACACAAAATCAAGATTTGAAAATGGAATGAGATATAATGAATTTTTATTTGAATTATTAAACAAAAAATACCTATGAAAAATAAAATCTTTTTTACTCTTACATTATTATTTTCAAAAAATCCAAAGTTGGCATTTAGATATTTTCTTTGGATGATTAATTACCAACAAGTACTCCCTGTTTCTATTATTAATTCTATTCCTATAAAAGAAAATAATGAAAAAATGGTAGAAATAATCAATTCAGCTAAATTAATTAATGAATCGCCAGACCCTTTATTAAGAGAAAGTGTCTGGAAAAAACTTAGTAATGCTTCATTATTTCTACCAGATGGATATCGTATAGTTGTTTTGTTTGCTTATAGAGATCTAGAAACTCAAAAAAAGTTTTGGGATGAAGTATATGCAGAACAAAAACAAAAATATCCTACTTTATCAGAAACAGAAATTGTAGAAAAAGCTAGGCTCTATAGTGCTGAACCAACTGGTGATGGACCTCATCAATCTGGAGGGGCTATAGATGTTACTATTCTTGATGAAAATGGTATTACCTTGGATATGGGTACAACCTATCGAGAACATAGTCTTAAAACACCCATGTTCTCACCCTACTGTACTCATGAGCAAAGAAAAAATCGCAAGTTTTTACGAAACATTATGCTAAAAGCAGGTTTTACTTATTATCCTGGAGAATGGTGGCATTATTGCTATGGTGACCGCATGTGGGCAGCATATACAGGAAATAGTTGTGCTGTATATGGATCTGTAACTATTGCAAAATAATTTAAAAGAGTGGTTTTACCACTCTTTTTATTTTCCTTCCATATATTGATACAATCTTCGTGCAAAATCTTGTATCGGAAATGGTCGATTTGGAAATAGTTGTTTATTTACACTCATTAATACTGCAACATAATGACTGCTTTCACC
>CAZYHU010000008.1:0-1728 GCA_964647175.1 uncultured Candidatus Saccharibacteria bacterium | reverse complement strand
TTCACCTGTTACTACACCTATATCATTACTCCATTGTATCACGCCCCATTTGCGTTTTATAAGTGACTTTATCAAACTTGGAATAGTTGTTAGTTTCCATAAATTTGTTTCGAGCCAGCCACCTTTGCGATAATAATTTTTATATTCTGATAGGTTCAAACCCGTGCGACCATTTCTATTCCAGTTATTCATATATGTTCGTAATTTATCTGAAACAAACTGACTGATCAAATTTCCCATTTCTACCCGATACATAAACTCTGCCAAGTGTCTGGCACATGAAAGAGTCGTTTGTGAAAATTGATATTTCTCATCTTTGTTTCTATCCAGAAATTTCCTCGTCACCTCGCTCCCTTGCCAACCGTATCGGTAAATAATATTTTCTGTAATTGATTCACGGGTCACTAAATCAATTAATGTATTAGATGCTGTATTATCAGACCTGGTCAGCATGAGATCGAGCAAGTAATCAATGGTGACGGTATCACCTACATGCAGTAATCCCCTATTATCACCTGGAAAAATTCGTGCGTCTTGATCGACATCATTAGGTGATTGTATCGTAATTTTCTGATCCAGTTTTAATAAATCAAGTTCTACTTGTCGCAATACTTCTGCTCCGATAAAGACCTTGTACACACTAGCTGGATAAATAAAATGATCGAGATTACATCCAAAGATTTCAGTGTTTCTATTGCTGTTTTTCTGATTCAAATCAATCAACGCAAAAGACATCTCATAGTTTGAAATGTAATCTCTAAAAATATTTTGTAGTTCGAAACTTCTATTTTTGTTTTCTGAGAGCATTAGTATAACTATATCAAAAAAGTACCCCGTAGGGTACCTTAAAGATTATTAAGTTGTTCATAACGAACCCTTTGGACTAGGTGTCTCGTCGGGTTTTCTCCCTGGAATAATAGAAATAGATTGTTCTTTTTCATGGTATTTAATCGGCATCCCCTGTTTTATAAAATAATCTGGATCGTCTATTTTATAAAACAGTAAAAAACGTTTGAGATTTTCACTATGATTTTGTTTTTTATATTTAGGAACAAAATCAAACTCCCAAGCCATAGTATATAATAGAAGTCCAATACTATCAGAATCAACATGTTGACCAAATCCTAATAATAAATGAACCTTATTATTTACAGAACTCACTTTGAAATATTCCAAGTTATTAACTAAATCATATTTACTATTTTCCAATCCTATAAACTCTGTAAAACTATCCGGATGATTATAGTCATTATTGTAGATCATATTAATAGCAATAACATCATTATTCGGAATAACATTTGGTTGTTGTATTAACAAAATATTTATTTTTTTAATCAATACAGTACAAAAATCATCTGGATCTATTGGTTTCATAATTATTCGGTTTTTAATTTATCCTAAATTACCATAATTAAGGAAATTAATCAAACAAAAAATCCCATTTCAGGGATTCATTGATATTGTCAAAAAATACTTGTTTACAAGACCTAATTATTTCACACTCTTTTGTTCTGTCATCGATAACCTATGATGTACATGTACATATTACACCATCAGGATTTGTCTCTATTGTAACGTGTGATAGAGTACACGTGTTCATCTTAAAGAAGTAGAACAATTTTCTCAAACACGACATAATATCGTGAACGATCGCCAAGTAAATCCGATTACGGACATTTTTCACTTGAATAGTTCCACGAACAGCTTCCGCTACCCGTGCCTTGTTAC
>CAZYHU010000007.1:0-17751 GCA_964647175.1 uncultured Candidatus Saccharibacteria bacterium | reverse complement strand
GTATTGATTTTTTATTTACGATAGTTGCGTAATAATCAGCATTGGTAGCACTCGGTACTAATCCTGTGATTTCTGTCAGATAACTCCCACCACCGACAGCATCGAACAGTCCTTTATCGCGTAATTGATTTGTTACGGTTACTAAATCGATCGGATCATTACGGCGGAGTAATTCCATCATCTCACGATAAATCATGCGATGTTTTTCTACATAGAAACTCTCTGCAGAGATAATATCTCCCAAGTCATGTAACGTCGTCGGTCGCATGAGCAGTGACCCCAGCAAGGCTTTTTCTGCATCGATATCCTGCGGGGGAGTACGATATGATTTCGGAGCAGTATTCGTACTGGCAGCAGAATAGTTTTGATTCTGTGTATATGGTTTTTTAGTTTTTTGTTCCATGATTGAAATGTAGATAAGTGAATAAAATATCAAGAATTATTTTTGATAGATTTATCATACCACCACCACCACAAACACCCAAGTAGTCTCAAAAATACGTGTGCTTTAGGTGTGGACTGGTTGTGGGGAAAACTATTTTCCTTGCTCTAATACTTGGTCTATTATATAATAATAGGTAATTATGGATCTCTCGCAAATTACATTTTTGGGAAAAACTGATTTCAGAAATCAGATGTCACAATTCGGAATCCGTGCCAAGGATCGTTTTCGCCATATGTATATTATCGGTAAATCAGGAACAGGAAAAACGACTTTGCTCGAAAACATGATCGTACAGGATATTTATAATGGTAACGGTATTGCATTTATCGATCCACATGGAGAGTCTGCAGATAAACTACTCAACTACATACCAACAGAACGCATGAATGATGTGATTTATTTTAATCCTGGAGACAGTGCGTATCCTGTAGCGTTTAATCCGATGGAGATTGAACCCGGAGCACCTGCACATGTGCGATCTCTGATTGCAGATGGACTGATGACCGTGTTTAAAAAAATCTGGCCCGAGGCTTTTTCTGGGCGTATGGAATATATTCTCAACAATACAATGCTCGCATTGCTCGAATATCCTGAGCCGACATTATTGGGGATTAATCGTATGCTCACCGATAAAGATTATCGTAAAAAAGTAATCGCAAGTGTAACTGATCCAACCGTGCGGAATGCTTGGGATGAATTAATGAAATGGGACGATAAACGATGGAGTGAAGCCATATCAGCACTGGTGAACAAGGTCGGACAATTCACAACGAATCCAATCGTTCGTAATATTATCGGTCAGCCGGTTTCAACATTTAATTTCCGTCAGGTCATGGATGAGAAAAAGATTCTCATTATGAATATGTCCAAAGGTCTGATTGGAGAACAATCTGCAGCACTCCTCGGTGCGATGCTCATCACAAAAATCTATCTCGCTTCGATGTCGCGTGCAAACCTAACCCCCGAAGAACTCCTCAATGTTCCACCGTTGTATTTCTATGTAGATGAGTTCCAAAACTTTGCCAATGATAGTTTTGCAAATATTTTATCTGAAGCCCGCAAGTATAAACTGGCGCTCACGGTTGCAAACCAATACATTGCTCAGATGGAGGAAACGATTCGTGATGCGGTGTTTGGTAACATGGGAACAACGATTACATTCCGTGTGGGGCCATTGGATGCTGAGTTTATCGAGCGTGTGTACACACCAGTGTTCAATGCTCAAGACTTGCAAAATATTGCTTTTGGTCAGGTGTTCATGACATTACTCATCGACGGTATGTCATCGAAACCTTTTTCAGCTCTGACATTACCGCCAATACAACCACGCGAAACACCAGATCGTAATCGAGTAATTGAAACATCACGAGCTCAGTATGCGCGTAATCAATCACAAGTAGAAACAAAAGTAATGCAATGGTTTAATGATCAGCGAGTTCCGCCAAAAAAACCAGAACAAAAATCCAGTACCACATTTATCAAGCCATCCGTATCAACGAATTCATCTGATACGGTTATTACTCGTGATGAACAAGCTATTTCTACTCCTATAAAAACAGTACCTAGTTTTATGGATGATGATCGTGTACAGAAAATAACAACAGAACAAACAGAATCGTTCGGTTTAGATGATTTATTTATATCTGAACCAAAATCAGAAACAACGTTGTCTGTAATTACAAAACCAGTTATTCCAGAAACAAAAATAGTACAGCCACAGTCAGAACAAAAAATACAACAGAAAAATAATCAGTCATTTACAAAAACAAATTTTCAAACAAATCCCAAAAAACAACCATGGAAAAAACCAGTACAACAGAACATATCTCAGAAACCATCGGTACATAAACCAGAACATCTAACGCAGCAATCAGTAAAATCAGCAACCCATATATCAATACACAATTCAAAGCCGACGACAATAAAACCCAATTTTTCAAAAGCAGCAAAAACAGATACAAAAAATGCGCTTAGTGAATTATTAAAAAAAGTAGTCGCAGAAAAACCAATAGTTCAAAAAGTACAACCACAACCAGATCTGAGTAATGTATTACAACAATTCACTGTGAGTACCTCGGAGGTTGTAAAAACAAAACCATTAGAGCAAGTAAAAACCACCAGAGAACGATTGGAACAAATATTTAATACATCACACAATCATCGTGGAGATGACGACTTGCCAGAGCGAGTACCAAAACAAAATCCAGTAATTAGAGAAGTCCCTGCCGATGTATTAGAGCGAGTTTTTCACAGTTAATAAACGAACTATGGAATATAATCAGAAAACAAATAGAACCTATAAAAAAACTGCAAATCTATTCATGATGGTCATGATTGTTTTTGCAGTTTTTTTGACTCACCCTGTATGTGCCGCTGTTACGATTAATGAAATTGCATGGATGGGAACAACTAATTCTGCAAATGATGAATGGATAGAATTATATAATTCTGGGAGTAATAGTGTAGATGTAAATGGTTGGAAATTAACTAATACTGATAACAGTATTCAGATTAATCTCACGGGAACCATTAATGCAAATGGATATGGAGTATTGGAACGCACGGATGATAGTACAGTACCGAACATTACAGCATTATCTATCTATGTAGGAGCATTAGGAAATAGTGGAGAGTTTCTCACATTAAAAGACAGTACAGGTTCGGTAATAGACAGTTTCGATAATTCCAGTGGCTGGGTCAAGGGTGATAATACTACAAAACAAACGATGCAAAAATCAGGATCGAATTGGATTACTGCAGATGCAACCCCTGGAGCTGTTAATGCAGGGACAGATACATCATCTCAATCAGGTACAGGCTCAGGAAATAATTCAAGTTCCACCAGTTCATCATCCAGTAGTACTACAGACGAAACAGAAAAATCAACACCTCCAAAAGATCCCACATACAGTATCAAGGTTAGCATGCCTGAAATCATTACAACAGGTACACCTATTACGATTAATGCAGTGATCAAGGTAAATAATTCATATGAAACAATGGTAGGCAAGTTTGAATACAGTACGGGTGACGGTCAGTTTTTTACATGGTTACAAAATAAACCATTGGAATATACGTATCGATATGCAGGTACTTATATTATGCAAATAAAATATTACGAAAGTATTTTTAGTGTAGCACCTCATGCAATATTTCGTAAAACAATAACAGTAATCCCCGATAGTATTAGTATCAATTCACTCAATGTAGGAGTACTGGAATTAAAAAACAATTCAACCGATACAATAGATTTAAAAGGGTTTACAGTACAATCAAAAAATATACCTAATCAAAAATTTACATTTCCAGAAACATTACTGGCACAAGGAACAAGTGTTTTCATCAGGCCAGAACAATTGGGATTTTATATTGCTAAAAAATCAGATGTTGTTATACAGAATGCTTCAGGAATAGTTGTCCATCAATCAACTACTTCATCAAATTCTACATATACCCAAACTACTCCATCCGTGAATCCATACGATACTATACCTGCATATGCTGATCCGAATTACTTGGGAGAGAGTTTAGTAACTCATAATGAAATTACCAATACAGGTCCTTTGCGAGAAACACTTTCCAGTCAGATAAAAAACTTGTCGAAACAAATCGGTATGATGATTATCAGTGGAACATCAAAAACAGTCTTGATTATTATCGTACTCCTAATCGTGATTGGATTAGTTAGTTATGGAGAATGGTATATTTATAAAATAGAACAAAAAAACAAATTAGATACAGATAACGATGAACCAACAGACACCAGTAGCCATAATGACCATATTGTTCTATAATAGCCAGCATATGAATGAATATCAGTATATTGTTATCGGTCTCGGTAACAAGGGAGACGAATATAAAAAAACCCGCCATAATGCAGGGTATATGGTGCTGGATCATGTACTGGGAAATGACAGTTTTACCTATGATAAATACACACAATGCTATACTGCAAAACAGACTATCGGTGGTGTAGAAATAATCTATGTGAAACCAGATACCTATATGAATGAGAGCGGTATCGTTATCCCACTCCTCACTAAAAAATACGGTCCGTTTATTCCTGTTATTATCCACGATGAATTAGATACGAATATTGGCGAAATAAAATTATCTACCGTGCGTGGGGCAGGGGGACATAATGGAATTAAATCACTATTGGAATATTTACCAGAGCAATCGCAAAATCTTCGTATTCGTATCGGTATAGCCCAAGTCCATGATGACAGAATTGTGAAACCTAATGTTTTGGATAATTTTCTACAAAATGAATTAACAAGTATTGAACAACTCACACCAATAATACAAACAATTATTGAATTAATAGCACAGCGAGGTATTGATTATGCAGTATCTGCATACACAAATAAAACCCCATAAGGGGTTTTATTTGTGTATAAAACTATGCAGTTTTTTGAGCATCAACATATGATAATGTCATGCGTTGGTCTTTTGCATCAAATAATGTAATTTTGAATTGGTATGATTTACCGAGAGAAAGAGTTTCTTTCAATTTTTTATCATCTCCGAATTCTGAAACATGCACGAGTCCTGCTACTCCTTGTTCAATAGAAACGAGAGCTCCATGTTTGTTGAATTTAATAACAACACCATTAACGAGAGAATCTTTTTGATATTTTTCTGCTGCGATAACCCATGGATTGTTTCCTAATTGTTTAATAGACAATGAGATTTTTCCATCTTTGACTTCGATAACTTTTGCTTTTACTTTATCTCCGATATTGTAAAGTGTTCGAGGGTCGTCAACGAGTGACCAATCGATTTCTGAAATGTGTACGAGACCTTCTAATCCTTCTTCTACTTTGAGGAAGATTCCGAAATCAACCACTCCAGTTACTTCACCGGTGATTTCTTGACCTACGGTGTATTTCTGAACGATTTCTTTCTTGTCTTCTTTGGTATTACCTTTTTCTGAGAAGATGAGTTTTCCTTCTTTTGGATTTACTCCGATAATAGTCAATGCAAGTTTTTTACCAACCAATTTTTTCAATTCTTTTTGGATTTCGTCTTTATTAGCATCACCTACCCGTGGATAGTGTTCTGCTTTTAATTGAGACGCTGGTAGGAATCCTGAGATACCTTGCCAATCAACAATCAATCCACCTTTGTTAGCTTCTTTGATAGCGACTTCAAGCACCGTTCCTGCTTTCATGGTTGCGTCGGCTTCACCCCAAACGAGCGCTTGACGAGCTTCTTTGAGTGACAATTCAATGTATCCATCTGCGTTTTCACGATTAGCGATTTTACCAGTTACGATATCACCGATATTGATATTTTTTATCATATCACGAGCTGTCATGAATTCACGCCCATAGATAATACCAGTACCGAGCGGTGAGAGATCCACATACATGGTTACTCCCTCGATACCGATTACGGTTCCTTCGATTACATCTCCCAAATCTGGGATTTTAACCGTATCACCTGCGAGGAGATTTTTCATCAACTCTGTTTTGTTTTCTGACATAGATTAATTTTCGCTTTTCGCGAACCCATCTGATTATGATAACGATATACTCATTATCTACAGACAAATATTACTGTTCTCGGTTAGTCTGACTTATGATCCAGATAGACTAGACAAGGGGTTAGGGTAATAGATGAGGTTATTAATAGACTGGTATTATATAACATTTTTATGAGAAAAAGGCAAGGACAATAGTCAGATAGGGGATAATCTGCTAGGATACGATTATGTATATACCACATCCATGGGAACAGGAATATAGAGACCCACAGTTTATTAGTCTCGCCACAGAACCACTCCGTGATGTGCGGGATTTTATGAAGTGGGTGAAAAAGTTTATCAAGAAAATTCCCCTGACTTCCGGCTCGGAGGCCGGAATGACAGCTACAGACCTGACCGAATGGACGGTACTTGATCTCGGTTGTGGGAATGGGAAAAACTTGCACTATATTGTGGAACATTTTTGTAAAACTGGTATTGGGTATGATATTTCAAAAACCGCTATCAGTTATGCACTCGATTTACGAGGAGATTTAGATATACAGTACAGTGTACAAAACATCGGAGAACAATATCCGCTCGCAGATAAATCCGTAGATATGATTATTGATACGACCAGTTCGCATGCATTATTAATAGACGAACGCGGGAAATTTCTTTCAGAAATTTCCCGCGTCCTGAAACCCCACGGTCTGTACCTGCTCCGCACATTATGCCTCGAAGGCGACACGAATGCAAAAAACATGATTCGTGATTTTCCTGGTACAGAACCAAATACCTACATATTACCAAACACAGATATGATAGAACGAGTGTTTACACGCACAGATATTGAAAACGATTTTGGAAATGATTTTATTATTCATTATATTAAAAAAACATCAGGGTACCAAAAGTGGGGCAATCAGTCGTATAAACGCAATTATTGGGTAGTGTATTTGGAACGAAAATAACCAAGAGAAAACCCGTACTTTATTTTTAGTACGGGCTTCTTATTTAAAAAATATTTTATTTTAGACAGAAGGGTTTGTCGCAATAGCACCCCGTAAACCTGCCTAATCTGCAAATTGAGCAACTAGAAGAGGTAAAGAATACCATCTCTATAGCTACCTAGAATATATATTAGCATATGAATAATACAAAGTCAATAGTCTGATTTAAGTACTTGTGGAAAACTTTTTCTCGTGCAAAAAATAGATTTTATGATAGGATAGAATATATGAATACTGCAGAACTTAAAAAACTGGGGGAATTAGCTCGTGTAGGAATGTCTGATAATGAACTCGAAACTATTGCGCGAGATTTCGATGGGATTTTAGAATACATTAAACAATTAGATGCAGTGGATACGACCAATGCGAAACCTTGGTATGGGACAGTTACTAATATCGGCAGAGCAGATGTACCAGAATCAGCATCACCAGAGTCTCATGATCTAGTTATCCAAAACCTGCCAGATACAGTAGACGGTTTTCTAAAGGTTCCAAAAATATTGTAATTATCATGAAATATATTGATTTAAAAAACTTAACTATTACCTCTGCTCACGAATCTATGAAACGTGGGGATTTTACAGCATCTGAATTACTTGAAAATTATCTTGCTATAATTGCAGAGAAAAATCCTGATATCAATGCATACCTCCAGGTTTTTACTGACCAGGCCAAGGTTTCAGCACAGCTCGCTGATGAGGCTTTTAAAAATAATACTGCAACGATACTGACAGGAATACCATTTGCAGTAAAAGACAACATTCTCGTTATGGGACACATTGCGAGCGCAGGGTCGCAAATATTAAAAAATCATGTTGCCAGTTATGATGCAACGGTAATTGAAAAATTAAAAAACGCTGGAGCCGTAATTATCGGACGAGCTAATATGGATGAATTCGCAATGGGATCGAGTACTGAAAACAGCAGTTACGGACGAGTAAAAAATCCACTCGATCCAGATCGTGTTCCAGGAGGTTCATCAGGAGGATCATCTGCAGCGGTCGCTATGGATGGTGCATTGTTTTCACTCGGGACTGATACAGGAGGTTCAATTCGTCAGCCGGCAGCATTTTGTGGGTTAGTAGGATTACATCCGACCTATGGATCAGTATCTCGCCATGGAGCAATTGCGATGGGATCGTCACTTGACCAAATCGGTCCCATGACGAAAAATGTCGCTGATTGTAAAATCGTATTTGATACGATATCAGGATACGATACTCATGATGGACAATCAGTACAAAATATTCCAAGTATACCACCACTGAAAAAAATCATCGGTGTACCATGGCATATTCTCGATATGGATGGTATTGATGAAAGTATAAAAACTAATTTCAAGGAAAAAGTAGAACAATTAAAACACGCTGGTTATGAAATCCGCGATATTAATCTCCCTCATGTGCATTTAGGATTGGCCGTATATTACATCATTATGCCAGCCGAAGTCTCATCAAACCTGTCTCGTATGGATGGAATTAGATTCGGACAGCGAGTAGCTGCTATGAAACTGCTCGATACCTATATGGATACTCGTGCACAGGGATTTGGTGCAGAAACGCGTCGTCGTGTACTGCTCGGTACGTATGTATTGTCAGCAGGGTACTATGATGCATATTATAACAAGGCGCTCAAAGTCCGTGGATTAATCAGAGCAGATTATGACAAGGTATTTAACAGTGGTGTAGATATTATCCTCACACCGACGACACCGACCACAGCCTTCCGTGCAGGTGAAAAATCAGATCCATTATCGATGTATATGGCAGATATGTTTACCGTTGGGGCGAACCTCGCGCATGTACCTGCAATTTCAATCCCAAGTGGAACTGATACAAACAATCTCCCGTTTGGTATTCAGGCTATCGCACAACCATTTTGTGAAGACCATCTATTCCAGTTTGGTACAGACTTTGAACAGTTATAATAAAAATGCAAACCCAAAGGTTTGCATTTTTTGTTTGATTTTTTCTACTTAACAAGTTCGTCTACTTTAGACTCTTGTTCTTTTTCTAATTCATCCATTAGGATAGCGTCTTCGTCGCTGTCATCAGTGGAATCGATTTCAGAGTGATTTTTATTAATCAATTCTGCTGAACTCATAGACAATTTTTGTGTAAGATTTTTTTTGTTTTCTTCTGAAATATTAGTTATGAAAACAAAGCTCATACCTAAAAACAACAGAATAATAGAGAGTGCACTGAGAATATTTATAGCATATTGTTTTCCCATGATTGATTTAATTTTTAGTTTATATAACTCTAATGATTATTTTTCATATGTCAAGTATTTCTAAAAGTATAATTTAAAAATGCAAACCCTTGAGTTTGCATTTTTTTATTTGAATTTTATTTCAATAGAGGTCTTTACTCTCTATTAGTCTTGTCAGTATCTCAAAAGGTTTACCATCATCTGATATACCTTTGGTGGTCGAATCAGTTTCCAGTAACTGGTTTGGTTTGCAAATTATTTCTGCAGTTTTTCCATGCTCTGGATCAGACATGTATAATATTCTGATTCTTTTGTTAGTATCCAGTATCTTTTGGTTAGTATCAAGGTTACTATAAATAACAGAATTTTTACCACTATCACCATTATTTGCGATTCTTCGCTTACTAATGAGATTTACTCTGTTCATAGAAAGTTTTGGAACAGGGTGTGTTTCGGGGTCTGTTTCATTAAATTCTTTACCGTATGATAACATCTTCCAAAGAGATATGATACTTATCATTATAAGTAATGTACAAGCAAGGCTACATCCTAATCCATTTATTTTCATAAGCAATTATTTTTTATTTACTATAACTGTAGTGATTTTGAGATACTTGTCAACACGTCATTCACGAGTGATCACTGTTTCAGTGATTTGCTAAAATAGAAAAAATATGATATTATAATAAGATTATGGCACTCATCGATGAAATACAAATATATATAACTGCAGGACGCGGAGGAGACGGAGTTGTTCGCTGGCGTCAAGAAAAAGGAAAACCAAAATCAGGTCCCGGAGGAGGTAATGGTGGTCCCGGAGGAGATGTGTATGCAAATGCTGTTTCTGATATTGGTTATTTAGATTACTATCGTCATAGTAAGTCTTTTGCTGCACAAAATGGAGAACCAGGAGGCAGTTTTGGTTGCCAAGGTGGAGCAGGGGATACGCTCGAATTAAAATTCCCAATCGGTTCAGTAATTACCAACAGAACAACAGGTGAAGTTTTTGAAATTAATAATCTCTCTGATCGTGTATTATTACTCCACGGAGGACGCGGAGGGTTGGGTAATGAACACTTTAAGTCATCATTAAATACGACACCTCATGAATCGACATTGGGAGCTATTGGTGAATCTGCTGATTTTCATATTGAGCTCCGTATGTTTGCAGATATTGGATTGGTTGGATTACCATCAGCCGGTAAATCGACATTGATCAATGCACTCACTAATACAAAATCCAAAGTCGCGGCATATCACTTTACGACACTTGATCCACATCTCGGTGCATTTTATGAATTCATCATTGCAGATATTCCTGGAATTATCGAGGGAGCAAGTCATGGTAAGGGACTTGGTACAAAATTCCTCAAACACATTGCCCGTACCAAAGCCCTCGCTCATGTGGTGGCACTGGACTCTGATGATATGATGACTGATTATACGGTGATTCGTAATGAATTGAAACAGTATGATCCAGAACTGGTAGCAAAAGACGAAATAATTATTTTTACAAAATCAGACAGTGTGACTGAAACAGAACTCAAAGCCAAGTTAACAACAGTTGCGAAACTCATCGCAGACAAACCATATTTTATTGTTTCAGCGTTTGATGATACCAGTATTAAAACGCTCAGTGATGGATTAATTAAAATCTTGCGAGAAAAACAATTACGAGCAGTGGAAGAGTTAGAGCAAGATAAAATAAAAAAACAACAGGAAATGGGAGAAATAACAGAACAAGACAGAATTGCATTAACGATAAAGAGAGACCAAGAATTAGAACAGAGAGATAAAGCCAGAGCAGAACAAGAAGCGCAAGAAAACAGTAATTATATTTTTGAATAATATTCATTACATAAAAACATCTTTGTAAAAAAGGTGTTTTTATGTATACTAGAGACTATATGATAGATGAAAACTCATACGAAAAAAGAATAGTTCAGTATGAAAAAATTCATTCAATTGATGAAAATGATTTCCAAACAATGATTAGTGCTATTAATCCTCGAAATGATCAAGTTATTCTTGATGCATGTTGTGGGTATGGAGCAGTTTCAAAAAGAATTCAAGAGAAAATAATAACAAACAATTTAAATACAAAAATTATTTTGTTAGATAGTAGTCAATTGCAAATATCACGCGCAAAAGAGAATTTTAAAAATCAAGAGAATATAAAATTTGTTTTAGCTGATGCTACAAATACACACTTCGAGGATAATTTTTTTGATACTGTTGTAAACAAAATGGGACTTCATGAGGTTCCGAAAGAACTACAGTTTTCTATGATGAGTGAATTTTATAGAGTACTTAAAAAAGACGGAAAGATAGTGATATGGGAGCTTGCGCTATCTGAAGAAACTCAACCAATTTTTTCAAAGATTATTAGAAAAAAAGATGAGTTGTCAGGTTTTACATCACTCGTTAATAATAGATATTTTCCTAAAAAAGCAGATACTCTTGAACTTTTAAAAAAAACAGGGTTTAAAGATGTTCAGATTGTAAGTGATGTGTATCCAAATTTATCTATTAGAAATAGAAAAGAGGAGTTTATATCAGCAGATAGATTAAAAATCTTAGAAGAAAAAGGTTTTATTGATGAAGAAGATCAAAATGAACTTGATAGAATTTCAGAAGAAAAAATAAAAGCATTGCTTGATTTTGTAAGAACAAATTTAACTGATGAGGAAAAAAAGACAATGAATTACCAAGAAATAGATAACGATATAATTCTTACCGCACAAAAAGCTATTTTTGAAGGTAAAAAGTAATGTATGGATTATTCATATATAAAATCAGAAAAAGATAATTGTCTTGGTATCTTCGTCTGTATTCCAGGACTTGCTCATACCAAAGAACATTTTTTGAAAACACCAGACGGAAGAGAAGGTTGGGCTTTTGATCTTTCAAAAGCAGGTTTTGATGTGTATGTTGTAAATTGGTATAACTTAAATTCTCCAACTACCGAGTTTGATTCTAATTTCATTATAGAAAGTATTTCTAATTTTATAAATACTAAAATACAGCAAGAAGTTTTTTTATTGACACACTCCGCGTCTGGTTCCTTTGGGTGGAAACTTGCGGAAATAAACAAAAAGATTAAAAAAATAGTTGCAATTGCACCTGCTCCGCCGGGAAATATACAAGAAATACCAGAATCTATTATTTCTGAAGATGGTAATACTATATCAGTTATGCACTTAAATACAGTTCCATACAATTTTTCTTTAAATAAAAATTGGGTTGCTGATTCTAATTGGATAAAACAAAAAGCAATTGGTTCAAAGACCAATTTTTTTCCAGAAGATTGGATAAGTAATTATCAAGCAAGCTTAGTGAGTGTTCCTGGTAAAATAATGTATGAGAGAATGAATATAAAAGGCTCACAGATTAAAATTAATCCTTTGAAGATAAAAGAAAATAATCCGAGTATTTTTATATTTACAGGTGATGAAGATATTAGTCATTCATATGAAATTGATAAAAAAATTAACGATTATTTACTAATTAATAATATCAATTCAAAATTCTTTTGGTTAGCAGACTATGGATTTAAGAGTAATGGACATATGTTAATGTTACAGTCCAATTCTAAAGATATTATTGATTTTATTATATCTAAAATTAAATAAAAACATCTTTGTAAAAAAGGTGTTTTTATGTATACTGTAGAGTATATGATAGAACGCAATGGGAAAACATATTATCCAACCATAGGACTCGAAGTCCATGCAGAACTCGCTACAAAGAGCAAGATGTTTTGTAGTTGTCTCAATAATCCAGACGAGGAACAACCTAATGTGAATATTTGTCCTGTATGTATGGCGCATCCTGGGACTTTACCTGTACCGAACCTTGCCGCAATTGAGAGTGTTATTCGTGTGGGACTTGCTATTAATAATGATACAGAAAATATTGCAAATTTCTCAGAGTTTGATCGCAAGAATTATTTCTATCCAGATATTCCAAAAGGCTATCAAATTTCGCAATATAAATATCCAATCGTATCAGGCGGGGAATTAGCAGGGGTGAAAATCACGCGTATTCACCTTGAGGAGGATACAGCAACCAGTAAACACGACCGTGGAGATTTTTCATTGGTTGATTTTAATCGTGCAGGTGTGCCACTGATGGAACTCGTAACAGAACCAGTCATTCATGATGCAGAAACAGCAATGCAGTTTGGTAAAGAATTACAATTACTCTTGCGGACACTGGGTGTGTCTCATGCCAATATGGAAAAGGGCGAGATGCGTGTAGAATTAAATATTTCTATTTCAGATAAGCCAGATGTATTTGGTACCAAGGTAGAGGTAAAAAATCTCAATAGTTTCAGTGTAGTTGGTCGCGCAGCAGCGTATGAAATCGATCGTATGATAGCACTGTACGAAGCAGGACGACAGGATGAAATCGTCCAGGAAACACGCGGATATGACGAGACCAAGTCTGCGACATTCTCTCAACGACGCAAAGAAAACAGTAATGACTATCGATATTTCCCGGATCCAGATTTACCAAAAATGTATCTCCATGATATGTTTGATTTGAAAAAACTTAAATCAGAATTACCAGAATTACCAAGTCAAAAACGAGAACGGTATGCAAATGAATACGGTATTAAACCAGAAGACATCGAAAGTTATGTGACTGATACGAAACTCGGAGAATTTTTTGAAACAGTTGCAAGTATATTAGGAGATCGAGAATCAATTAAAACTGCCAGTAATTATATTACATCAGATATGTTAGGCCTGCTCGCAAAAGACAGTAATCTACAATTCCCAAGTTCTACAAACTTTGCAAAACTCATCAGTATGAATGTGGGTGGGGAATTAAATTCACGAGGAACCAAAGACATTCTCGCAATGATTGTCGGTGTTGATACTGATCCAGAAATATTAGCAAATCAACATGGATTAATCCAGAAAAATGATCCAGATGCAATCCGGGTAATCGCGCAAAAATACATTGATGAAAATCCAAATGTAGTAGTAGAATACAAATCTGGAAAGGAACAATTACTGATGTTTTTCGTAGGGAAAATCATGAAAGAAACAGGAGGTAGTGCCAATCCTGGGGTGGCTCAAGAAATTTTACGAGAGTTATTAAAATAACAATAACAAACAGAACAATAAAAGGCGTTTTCTTTCAGAAAACGCCTTTTATTGTTCGTCCCTGTACAAAATCATTAATTTTGCTATAGTGCCATAAACCTTCACCTTTAAATAAATAAACTCATGAATACAAATTCTACTCCTACTACGGTTAATGATGTAATCATAACCACCACCCTAGATCTCATCATTTTTTATAGACAAAGAATGGAATGGTTCAATAACTATTTGATCAGAGTATCAGATCAAAATGATCCTAAAAATAGTCTATTTAATCATTGTGTTTTTGATCACGTGGGATATCGTTGTGAAAGCAACAATCATTACAAAGAACTTATGACTGATATTTTTCAATCAAAACTGGTGAAAGAAATTCACCAAGATACAATTAACGGAAGAGAGATTTCAATCGTCAAGTTATCTGAAAAGATAAAAACAACGAATTCTTATTTCGGAAGTGTTGAGTACTTAGAAATATGTGATGTAAAGCCAAATGCGGATAATGTAGTTGGATTTGATCATGTTGAAATGGTCTATACTAAAAACCCAAATGGTTTTTACAAAACAAAAACCTTTGAATATTTTAAAAAAAATGATCTTGCAGATGCTGGTGTTAAACATAGAGATGGATATAAATACCCTCTCTATGAAATAAAAAATCTGTACAATGGGTTTAGGTTATTAATCACCAAGGGAGAATATCTCTGGGATATTGCAAACACTAAAACCCCTTCAGGATTAATAAGCTTAGAATAATCATTACTATACTAAAAAGCCGCTACATAGATTTGTAGTGGCTTTTTTCATTACTCGCTTTTTCTGGGATTTTTGGTAGTATGGAGATATGAATCAGAAACAGGGAACAGCTCATCCAGTAACTATAATTACCGATGAAATCGTGCGGATTTTTAACGGACTTGGGTTTAGTGTAGCTACAGGACCAGAAATGGAAACAGAATGGAATAACTTTGATGCTTTAAATGTCCCTGCAGATCACCCAGCTCGAGATATGCAGGATACATTTTGGATTAAAACAGATGGTAAGCCTATGACTGATGAACAGGGACATAGTACCAGACCGGTACTGCGTACACACACATCGCCTGTACAGATCAGATATATGCAAGACTTTATCCAATCTGGGAAATCACTCGACACGGAACCGATTGCAATTATTGCTCCTGGAAAGGTCTTCCGTAATGAATCAACCGATGCAACTCATGAGGCGCAATTCCACCAAGTCGAAGGATTACTGGTGGGTCGTGATATCACCATGGGTAATCTCAAGGCTGTGTTGCTGGAATTCTTTAAACAGTTTATGGGTCCTGATACTGATGTGAGACTGCGACCCAGTTACTTTCCATTCGTAGAACCGGGGCTTGAGGTAGATGTAAAAATGCCAAACGGCAAATGGGTAGAAATGCTCGGTGCAGGATTAGTTCATCCGAATGTACTCCAGAATTGTGGTATCGATAGCGAAAAATATTCTGGTTTTGCATTTGGTATGGGAATCGATCGACTCGTAATGCTCAAAACAGGTATTACTGATGTCCGTTATTTATACCAAGGCGATTTACGAATTAATCAATGGTAGTTTATGAAAATATCGTATAACTGGATACAATCATATATCGCAGAGCCGTTGCCGGAGCCTGCAGAACTTGCCGAGAAAATAATCTTTGGCGCTTTTGAGGTGGAGGAAATAAAAGTATTCGGTGATGATACTGTGTTTGAAATTAAAACACTCCCAGATCGTAATCATGACTGTTTATCACATCAAGGGATTGCGCGCGAGATTGCAGGATTATTAGGGCTCACATTTCGGGATATGACGCCATTTTATACCGTTCCTGTATCTGTACCAACAAAACTAAAGCTAGATATTCAAACATCAGATTGTCATCGATATATGGCACGAGTTGTTCGTGGTATCACCGTTGGTCCATCACATGATTGGGTGGTGAAACATTTGACATCTATTGGTATTCCTTCAATAAATAACATTGTTGATGCGTATACGATTGTTATGTATGATTGTGGGCAACCGTGTTTTATTTCAGACTTGAAAAAACATAGTGACCAAAACTTGAATATTACAAATCTAATGTATCCATACGATAGTGCAGTAGATGAATCTACGACTGATATTATTATTCACAGTGCGAATTTTGATGCTATCGCTGTGCGGAAAAATGCAAAAAAAATGGGTATAGATTTTGAAGTCGCTAAACGTTATGAAAACGAAATCACTCCAGAACTTGCAAGTTTTGCAATGCTAGAAATTTCTGCACTCATTGCAGAGATGTGTCCCGATGCAGTGTTTGAGGAAATTGTAGATGTGTATCCGAATCCAGTAGGGCAACGACATGTTTCATTTACGACAAAGTATATTAATGCACGATTGGGATCTCGTATTACGGTTGCAGAAATAGAAACGATTTTAAATAATTATGGATATGAATATGCACTGGATGGTGAAACATTTACTGTTGCAATACCGTTTAATCGTATCGATATCACAGGAGCATATGATATGGTAGAGGAAATCGGTCGCGTGTATGGATACAATACTATTGATGCAGTGTTGCCAGATTTGAAAGCAGAACCCCTCAGTCCTTCGGACAGCTCCCCTAAGGTAGGGGAGCCAAACCTTCGATTAAATGATTCTGTGTATACGAAAATTCAAACCATAAAAACAGATTTGATCTCTCAAGGTTATCATGAAGTAATGAATTACAGTTTTACTAAACGTGGAGATTATGATGTTGCTCGTGGTCCAGTCGGTAAATCGGCATTGCGTACTAATCTCTCTGATGGATTAAAACTTTCTTATGAGATGAATCGATTAAACAAAGACTTGCTCGAAATTGATGATATGAAAGTGTTTGAAATTGGAACGGTATTTCAGAGCAGTGGTGAAACAATTAATGTTGCATATATAGATAAACAGGGAATTACAGAAACGAGTATTAGTGAATATATTGTACATGATATCTCACCAAAAACTTCTCCTACAATAGGGGATGAAGTCGAACCTTTTGTACAATTCAAACCTTGGTCTGATTATCCTGCAATCACTCGTGATGTTGCGGTGTGGGTATTAGAGGGTATCACTGCTGAAACAGTTACTCATCTTATTACACAATACACAGGTGAATATCTTGTTCGTGGTCCACGACTGTTTGATACTTTTAGTAAAGACGGAAAAACATCCTATGCATTTCGTATGGTATTTCAATCATTTGAAAAAACCTTATCAGAATCCGATATTACCCCAATCATGGATACTATCTATACAGCACTGAGTGATGCTGGATATGAAATTAGATAATAATTTTAGTAGCATATTAGGTAATACTATTATATACTCATATATATGTTAGATATCTTATGGAATATACAAAATAGTGCTTTTGGAGAATTCCTGCGTGTACTCAATACATTAGTTGCTATTGTTTTTGTGATATTAATTGCAACAGTGACGCATATTAAACTGAGTAT
>CAZYHU010000006.1:0-18253 GCA_964647175.1 uncultured Candidatus Saccharibacteria bacterium | reverse complement strand
GGCAGGAATCGAACCTACATCAAGAGCTTAGAAGTCTCCTGTTCTATCCATTGAACTACAGGGAGATTGTCCAAGTCACCATTATGTAAGGTTCGGCAGGACAGTAGGGATACTATAGCATATCATAAAATATTTGCAATATCGTACTTACGATGTATGATAGGTGTATATGAATAATTCTCTAGAAATGAAAAAGAATAATAAATTTGAAATACAAAAAATTTATATAGAAAATGAACAAACAGAATTGATTGTTAAATTTCTAGAACAATTAACTATTAATTCAAATAGAATTGAATTAGGAAAAGGAGCAAATGGTGCAGTCTATGCTTTTGGTGATAATAGATTTGGAGATTTTTGTCTCAAAAAAGTCCATAAACTACCACTGATGAAAATATTAAGTATCGAAGAAGAACATGAATATCAACAAGAAGTTCTCAGTTTAGGAATTGCTACACCAAGAACATTAATGACTGTATTAAATCACGAAACAAAAGAAGAGTTTTTCATTATGGAGAGAATAGACGGCTATTCTATTGTTGATACATTAAAGAATCCAACATTGCTTCCAGAAAGTTTTAATTATGATCAGTTTTTTAAGAAACTTAGTGATCAAATAAATAAACTCCATGAGAACCGTATTCATCATAGAGATCTCCATGCAGGAAATGTAATGATTAATGAATATGGCGATCCTGTAATTATTGATTTTGGTTCAGCAGGAAAACATTATATTAGTGATGAAGATATTTACTTGTTTGAGTGTAGAAAATTAATAGATCCAAGTAAGGGGATTTATAAAACTGTAGAACAAAAAGTAAACACAGATGAGGAGAATATTAAAGTTCTCAAAGAGAAAATGTCGCATTTACGATAGTACTTGACTTATTTATTAATATGTGTATAATTACACCAAACAAATAATCATAAATATGAAAGATCAAAAAGGAATCATAATTACTAAAACCTCTACTGCAATGGAACAAGAAGCTTTAGAAAAAGCTTTAGAGCTATTTAAAGCAGGAGAAACAGAGGGAGTCCTTTTTAAGACGACTTCTGTATTCATCGGCACAGAACCTAAAAATGCTATTGCTGTATTTGCAGGCTCAGGTGAACTTGTCGGTAAAAAAATCTATATCGGCAAAAATTAAAATAAAAAATCCCGGAACTATAATAATTATTAGTTTCTGGGATTTTTTGCTATACTCATTAATATATGGAAAAACCTGAAAAATTAAATATTAGTATCCTCACCGAAACACCAGAATACTTGGTAATTAATAAACCAAGTGGTCTTGTCGTGCATAGTGATGGTAAAACCCAGGGCTATACATTAGTAGACTGGATAATCAAAAATTATCCAGAAATCAGTGATGTAGGAGAAATGATGATTATCGAATACAAGGGAGAGCAGGTAACTATACCGCGTCCTGGTATTGTGCATCGATTAGACAGAGAAACATCAGGGGTTATCATCATTGCAAAAACAAATGAAATGTATGCATGGCTAAAACAACAATTCCAAGACCACACCATACAGAAAAAATATACAGCATTGATTGCAGGTTGGCCCAAAGCATCTCGAGGTATGATCGATGTTCCTATTGGTAGATCGACAAATGATATTCGCAGATGGACAGCAGACCGTTCTGCACGTGGTAAAATCCGTCCAGCTCGTACTCGTTATGTAGTAATGAAATACTATCATGATGGTAATGATCAGCGTTTTAGTCTCGTTGATTTATATCCAGAAACAGGTCGTACACATCAACTCCGTGTACATATGAAATACTTGGGGTATCCGATTATCGGAGATGAATTATACGGAAAACACACGATTGGTATCGGTGGTGCAATTCGTTGCATGCTTCATGCACAGCAATTACAGTTTACTGATTTATCAGGAGCACAAGTCACTGTACAAGCCCCAATTCCGAATGATTTTTTAGCTGTGATAAAACAGGGAATTGTGGTAGAATCATAGTATGAAATATTTAGGGATTGATTACGGAACTAAAAAAATAGGATTGGCAGTATCTGACCAGTCTGGTGTTTTTGCATTTCCTAAAACAATTATTCCTAATGATGAAAAGCTTTTTAGTCAATGTTTAGATCTAATCAAGTCAGAATCGATCGAAACAATCGTTGTAGGGAATTCACTCATGGCAAACGGATCACGAAACAGTATTATGGAGGATGTTGATGCTTTTTGTGAGGAACTTGAAAAACTATCTGGATTACCGATCGTTATGCAGGATGAACGATTTTCATCATCAGCAGTACGAGCGTTTACTTGGGCTAAGTCAGTCGCAACAAAACATCGCACAGAGAAAAATATCAATCCGACAGATGACAGTGCCGCGGCACTCATGCTCCAGAGATATTTAGATATACATACACCATCACGAGTAGATGAGTCAGAGTATGAATAATTTATACTACCTACAAGAAAAAGAAAACATGCGCGGGCGTAGCCCGCGCATGTTTTCTTTTTCTTGTAACAATGATACACTATGTATATATGGAAACAGTAACCTATGATGAATTTAAAAAAATGGATATTCGTATTGGTACAATTCGTGAAATAGAACCAATACCAGATGCTGATAAATTATTAAAATTCCAAATTGATTTTGGGGAACTCGGAGTATTACAAATCCTCTCAGGGATCAAGGAATACTATCCTGATTTTGAGCAATTAGTCGGTAAACAGGCGCTCTATATTGTTAATTTAGAACCACGAACGATTCGAGGGTTTCAGTCTCACGGTATGCTATTGGCAGTAGGTGATGAACAACCAGTATTTTTGTCTCCTGAAATTCCTGTACCAGCAGGCAGTCGTGTTCGATAATTTTTGGTCCATTGTACCTTCACATATACTCATTATATGTCATTACTCACTCATGTATTACAGACAACGATTAAGCCAGATATCTATCTGGATATTAGTCGTACGTCAGAATTACATATGGTGATATATAATCATACTCGTGATACAAAAAAACGATTACAGATTGAAACCTATACACTACCTTTACAATCTTTAAATCTCAAGAAAAATGCACACCTGAAAAAAATACTCACCACAGGTAATGTATATGGTATTACCGATCCATCATGGATTACTCATTATATTGTTCCAGAACAATTAACAAAAACCTATGCTGAAAAATCAGGGATTGAATTTCTCATTCATCAAGAAAAACTAGCAGCATCACCTACAAATGATTTTTATCTTACGACCAGTTTTCGTATGGATTTGATTAATCAATCTGTAGAACGATTTGCACAAATGGGAATATCGATTCATCATATTATATCTCCCACACAGATCGGAAAACAAATGACAGATGAAACAAGTCACTACAGTGTATGGATTGATGAGCAACATAGTTGGGTTTGTTGGCATCGAGAGAATCAAGTCCTCTATAGCAAGGGATTTTCTATCGGCAGTAATGATCTCATAACAGCCATTAGTGATAAGGTTTCACTAGATACAGATCAAGCTAAAAAAATACTCCAAAAATATGGTGTTTCAAAACATCATCCAGAACCTGGTATGACAGCACGACTCTATGCACTCCTGCAACCCATTGCCAGTATGATATCAGTTTGGGAAAATGATCATAAAGACTATGCATATTTAAAACATGAATATCAAAACCCAACAACATTACATCTGTATGGTCCGGGAGCAGACATCGTGGGTATTGAACAGTTTTTTACACTAACTACTGGTAAGATTACTGAAAACAAACATGATAGTTTTTTAAATAGAGTAGTCAATCAAGAAAAAACAAAAAAATCTCTCACTGACTATGCGTCATTAATTTATACAATGAATTAATGAATCAAGATCAAACTCAAGGTATATAATGAGTCGTGATAGAGTTTATCTATAATGTCACTCGCGAGCGACGTTATCCACAGGTTTGTTGTTTATAATCTGAAATTCCTTGACTTTTAAAATGGTTGTGATATACTATGTTTGTGAGTGGAGCTTCCAATAATGTAATCTTCACGAAAACAACAAATGTTCGCAAAAACCCCAGCTTTTAGCTGGGGTTTTTGTTTATATATGATGATATAAAAAATTTAATAAAAGTTCTCATAGCTACCGTTCTTACTGCGGGGCGTCTATCTATATCATGTGCATAAAATGCACCCTATAAGATATCCGCTAGTCCTCGTTTCGAACTGGTAGCTATGAGGACTTTTATTAGGCGAAATTATGCGACTATTAAGATGTACTATTTTCTGATATACTATCGATTATATGAAAGACAAGAAACTGGCATTTGTAGATATTGAAACATCAGGATTGCGTCCTGATAAACACGAAATATTAGAAATCGGATGTCTCATAGCTCGCCCTGATGGACGAGGTGGGTATGAAATCACCGAAGAGTTTGAATGTAAAGTAAAACCAGAACATATTGAAACCGCAGAACAGGCAGCACTCCGTATCAATGGATATAACGAAGCGGACTGGGTCTTTGCTCATACTCAAACAGAAGCTCTGACTATGCTCTCTACAAAATGCAAAGATTGTGTACTAATTGGACAAAACATATCATTTGATTATTCGTTTCTCTCGTATGCGTTTGGGACTTATGGTGTACCTGATCCATTTTTCTATGCAAAATTAGATACTGTTTCATTGGCATTTTTACGATTTCGGAATAATCCTGAAATGGATAATTTCACACTCAGATCATTATGCGACTATCTCAATATTAAAAACGATAAAGCCCACACTGCACTGGCTGATGTACGGGCAACGTATCAAGTATTCCTGAAATTAATGCAAAATAAAGCACTCTAAAATAAGCAAGTATTCTAGTATTGGAATACTTGCTTATTTTTACATGATATGGTATAGTTTTTTTGAATTTTAAATTTTAATAAACATGAAAAAACAGAGAGTAAATAAAATAAAAAACTCTCTAACCTCTGAACAATTTTACAGAGATATCCTTAGAGAGATAAATAAAGAAAATGATAAAATGGTACAAAGTATGGAATTTGTTTTAAAAGAAAAAACAAATCATTATGCAAATATTGTTTTATGTTTTAGTATCTTACAAAACATATTCAAGGTATATTTACATATTAGAGATGGGGTTACCTCGATGAAGCAAAATAATCAATCATCCAGGAGTATTGATTTTCGGATGTCATCAGATACCTCATTTAAGGTAATCAAAAAAATCATATCCAAAGAAATTAATTCTCGATATGTTGGATTTTCACAAGAAATGAAAGTTATTAATTTTTTGAAAATTTTAAAAAAGGAAAATCAAATTACAGATTTTGAAAAAACTAATGAAATCGAAGACAGAGCCGGGTATGATGTAAAGGTTTTGTATAAAGATATTTGGATACCCCTGGATATTACAACTAATGTAATCCAAAAAGAAAAAACAAGATTATTAGAACAAGGTAAATCAGAACAGGTAGAGTCATTACAAAAATCTGAAAAAATTAAACAGAAATATCATAAACTACCTAAGAAACTTACCTATGATCCAAATTCGCTTAGGTTCCAAATACCACTTTTGGAATTACGATTAAAAGAAGGATATGATAGAGAAGAACAAAATTTTTTCTTTTTTAAAACATTGAATGAATTTTTGAAAAAACCAAATGCAAAAACCTTCTTATCAGATTATGAGCGTGAGTACACACAAGTCTATCAAGATTTGGTTAGAAAAACCGATACAGTACAACCAGAAACTATTTCAGAAATAGTTTCTGAAAATGAGAAACCTAATTTAGGTACAATACAAAAAAATCCATCAGTTGATCGAAAAAATATCACTGGGATTATTAAAAAATTGAATACTTTTATCAACAAGAAAAAAGTAGTACATAAATAATACAGGAGTATGATATCGTTCATACTCCTTTTTTTATATCTAAAATATGGTATGGTATCTGATAATGATAGATTGGATCAAGAAAATCATAGCCAAAAAGCCTGGTTTAGGAAAACGGGTTTTTGTGGGTATATCAGGTGGTGTGGATTCCTCGGTTTCTGCTGCACTATTAATTGATGCAGGCTATGACGTAACAGGTGTATTTATCCGTACATGGACTCCGGAATGGTTGCCATGTACTTGGCGTGATGAGCGTCGTGATGCAATGCGTGTGTGCGCTCACTTGAATATTCCTTTTGTGGAACTTGATTTAGAGGATGCATATAAAACAGGAGTAGCTGATTATATGATAGCAGAATATACAGCAGGGCGAACACCAAACCCTGATGTAATGTGTAATAAAATGGTAAAATTCGGAGGGTTTTTAGATTGGGCATTATCTCACGGTGCGGATTACATTGCGACAGGGCATTATGCACAAAATAAACACAATCATCTGATACAAGGAAACGATCAATCAAAAGATCAGTCATATTTTCTCTGGACACTCACACAAGAGCAATTATCTCATACATTATTCCCGATCGGACATCTCCCAAAAAGTACTGTGAGAAAACTTGCTAAAAAATATAATCTCCCAACAGCAGTGAAAAAAGATTCTCAGGGCATCTGTTTTATTGGTGAAATAGATATGAAGCAATTTTTAGAACATTATATAACACCCAAACCAGGTAATGTTATTACTGTAGATGATAAAATCATCGGACATCATAATGGAGCGTTGTTTTACACATTGGGCGAGCGTCATGGATTTGTAATCACTGACAAAGGTACTCATGATAAACCATATTATGTGATCGCAAAGGACTTGGTACACAATACGATAACCGTTTCACAAGATCCACAATCTGAAGCAATACGTACGAGTCTCTATACATTGGTTGATACTTATTTTAGAAAATTAGATACACAGAAAATGTATACAGCACAAATCAGATATCATGGCGCATATAAACAATGCAGTATTATAAATAATGGAGAACAGTATACTGTTCAATTTTCTGATACAGATTACAGTATTACCAGTGGTCAATCAGTTGTTTTTTATGATGGTGATATCTGTATCGGTGGTGGAATTATCAAATAAATCATATGAAAAAAATCATCACAGGAATTGTTATAGTATTTGCAATCATCGGTGTTTTATTTACCGGTGTTTTTGTGGCGATGCAGTTTGGATTATTAAATGTTAGAGGAACGGTAAAAGAACGAAACAGTTTATTTCCTAAACAATTAAAACCAGTACAAGCCTCTGCATCTACCAATAGTGAACCTTGGGCTAGTTCTCCTGATTGGGGTATTATGAAGGTTGCCTTTAGCAGAGATCGTGAAATCATTATGCGAGCATCCAGAGATTCTGGTGTACCACCACGGATATTGCTCGGTGGGATTATTGGTGAACAATTTAGATTTTTTTCTAATTATTCACGCGAAACATTTAAAAACTATTTTGAACCATTAAAAATATTGGCCTCATTGTCTAAATTTTCATACGGTATTGCAGGACTGAAACCAGATACAGTTGAACGTATTGATAAAAATTTATTAGACGCTACATCACCATTTTATCTGGGCAAAAATATGGAAAGTCTTATTACGTATCCAGAAAACAGTGATCATACAAAAATCCGTTTTGACAGAATTACTGATACCAAAGATTCATATTATTCATATTTGTATGTTGGATTATATATGAGACAAATTAGTAAACAATGGGAACGTGCAGGATATGATATCAGCGACAATGCAGGAGTACTGGCGACATTATATAATCTCGGATTTCATTATTCTAAACCCAATGCCAATCCTCAGATTGGTGGAGCGCCGATTATCGTTGGTGGGGTGACCTATAATTTCGGACAATTAGCAGATGAATTTTATTATTCAGATGAATTAACAGATGTGTTTCCTAAATAATTATTTTAGGATATAATTAATGGTATGGAACAAACATTTATTCAAATCATTCCCACACATTTCGCAGAGTTTTGTGTATTGATGGTTCTTTCATTATTATTCGGATTGTTACTAGGACTCGAGAGAGCAGCTGCACATAAAACAGCAGGGATGCGTACCTATGCATTGGTTTCTATGTCAGCTACATTTTTTGTACTCATTGCTCGCAGTGTAATGGAAGTCTTGCAAATCTCAGGCAGTACAGCAGTATTGCAATTCTCGGCAGCACTCATCACCGGGATTGGATTTCTCGGAGCGGGACTGATATTTCACAAAGACGGTAATCATATCCAAAACGTCACCACAGCAGCAGGATTATGGATGTGCGCTGCGATTGGTATGGCAACAGGATTTGGATTGATCTGGTATGGAGCAATCGCAACATTGTTTACCTTTATCACATTGAAAATTCTGTCTCGTGTAGAGATGAATATCAGATTACGATTTTTCCCAGACAATGGGTCTACTAATGAGGTGGTCGACAAGGATAAATAATTTTTTTATTTTTTAATAACCGAGGGAAAGGCGTAGCCTTTCCCTCGGTTATTGTTTTGTGTATACTTGGTTTATATGAAAACAAATTGGAATTTAAAACTACTCTATAAAAATCTAAAGGATCCACAGATTATGCAGGATGTGATTGTAATTGAAAAAGCTTGTAATAGTTTTGCAAAAAAATGGAGTACTCGTACTGATTATCATCATACAGACACAGTGTTACTGCAGGTATTATCAGAATATGAACAAGTGTTACATCTCACAGAATCATCAAAACCTGCAATCTATATGCATTTGAATCGTGATATTTCAGGAAACAATAAAACCATCGATGCATCTATTAATCTCATAGACAAGAAAATCACCGATGCACAAAATCAGATTATATTTTTCGAATTAGGATTATCAAAAATCGATGAAGCATTGAAAAAAAATATCGTGACAGACGATAGATTTATTCCTTATCGATATTACCTACAACATATATGGCGTGAATCATATCATCGATTATCTGAACAATCAGAACAAATTATTGCAAGTAAGGCAAAGCCTGCATACGATATGTGGGTTTCTGGTACACAAAAATTACTGGCCAGTAAAACAGTTCGTTTTAAAAATCAAACCTTGCCAATCCATAAAGCATTAGGAACATTAGTTACCTTGAAATCTGCTGATAGAAAAAAACTCCATGCACTCATCATTACAGAATTAAAATCAATGAGTCAGTTTGCTGAACTTGAACTCAATGCAGTAATTACTAATAAAAAAATAGATGATGATATACGCAGATTTAAACATTCCTATAGCGCTACTGTATTAGAATATGAAAATGATGAGTGTACTATAAAAACCTTGATGGATACGATACATCAACATCAATTCATAGCGCATAAATTATATAAATTAAAGGCCAAGTTAATAGGTGTTAAAAAATTGGATTATACTGATATGGCAATAACATTGTCTACTAAAAAACAAACATTTAGTTTTCCTGATGCAGTAGAATTAGTATATCAATCGTTTTATGAAATAGATCCAGCATATGCAACTATCTTTAAACAGTTTGTTGATAATGGTCATATAGATGTATATCCTGCTACAGGTAAAACAGGAGGAGGATATTGTTGGGGAGGTCACCAGAGACCTACATATATTTTATTAAACTGGACGGATGATTTACGATCGGTTACAACATTAGCTCATGAGATGGGACATGCACTACATAGTGAATTTTCTAAAAAACAAAATGTATTTCACGAACAGTATTCTACAGCTTGTGCAGAAATAGCCAGTACATTGTTTGAAAATTTTGTTTTTGAGAAACTCTTGGATAAGTTATCTCCAATAGATAGTCTTTACGTTAGATTTAATCGATTACAAGAAACTGTTGCTACTGTATTTAGACAATCAGCATATTTTCAGTTTGAATTAGATATACATACTGCAATGGCAGAACGTGGATATGTTACCGCAGAACAGTTTGCAGGTATGATGCAACAGAGAATACAAGAACATTTAGGAACGGCAATTTCTGTTACTACAGATGATGGATATCTCTGGGTGCGACATATGCATGCACGATGGTTTTTCTATGTATACAGTTATTCATTTGGATCATTAATCAGTAATGCAATGTATGCTCGTTATAAAAATGATCACAGCTTTATAACCAGTATTAATGAATTCCTCCAATCTGGAGGTTCAGATACTCCTGAAAATATTCTTAAAAAATTAGGAATTGATGTATATGCAAAAAACTTTTGGGTGGATAGTTTATTATTGATTCATACAGCAATGGAACTATTAGAGCGAGATATGAAAAAACAAGGATTGTTATAATTTTAACACAATAACATCAGGGGAAATGCTTCGCATTTCCCCTGTTGTTATTGTGTTTTGAATTTTATGTCTTTTCGTATACTATAGAATCATTATGGCGCACATGATACATACAACACGGGGATATATATTAGAGGTTTTTGGAGTAGGTGAAGCCGACAGAGATATCATCATCGCTACAGAATCTCATGGAATACTCCGTGCCAGATTAGCAGGGAATAGGAATATTACCTCTAAAATGCGTATGCACGTAGAGCGTTTTGCAGAAATTACTGTTTCATTGGTCGAGGGTCGCATCTGGCGTGTTACAGGATTATCTAAAAACACTACGCATCCGTTTTGGGAATCAGATGTATTAATTACCGTAATGCATCGTATTTCTAAAATGATTATAAAACTCCATCAAGGTCAGCAAGCCGATGCACATATCGTAGAATTATTTGACTTAATTATTACTACTGATCGTGCACTCTTGGAACATAATGTACAGAGTTTTGAAATATGGTGTATGATTTCGGTACTGCGAATCTATGGATACTGGGATGATGAATCGTTTATTATTGCAGAGATTATTAATCTGGACGTACTGCATTACATAGAACAACATAAAAAACAATTAATCAGTCAAATCAATACCGCACTTCACGATTCACAACTTGTTCATACGAGATAAACAATGCTATACTGTACCTATGTCACTGGAACGCATTAGAGCAGCAGAAAACCAATTAGATGCAGGTATGACACCAGATCGTCGTGATTCTATTTTACACGATCGAAAACCTGTATCGTTTTCTGATACGTGGAATAAACCACCGACAGTAGGTAGTAATCCATTAGGGCAGGCTTCAAAAAAGTCTGGTTTTAATGTGTTCAAGTTATTTTTTATTATTGCAGTAATGGTATTTGTTAGTGGACTTGGATTATTTATTTTTTCTACACTGACGAATCAATCATCTATTTCAGAACGTAATATACAGATGTCCATTGATACAAAAAACAGTGTCGATGGTGGCGAGGAATTTCCTGTGACCGTGACTATTGTTAATAAAAACAAGGTAGCACTCGAACTGGCAAGTGTTAAGCTGGATTATTCTACACCAGAGAGTACATTACCATTATTTATAGAGAAAAAAATCGACACACTATTACCAGGTGAAACACGAATTGTTGATTTTTCACTGAATTTGTATGGAACCGCTAATTCAAAACGTAATTTAATTGCGACACTTGAATATACTCCTGCCGATTCTAATATTACCCTGACTAATGAAACCAGTCATGAATTATTACTCCGTAACAGTCCTGTGCGTATTACTATGTCTGTACCAGAGAAAACATTTCTCGGTCAGCAAGTCAGTTTCGATATAGTAATTAATTCAGATGTAACCACAACAGTACCTGATGCAGTATTGGAATTACAGTATCCTACAGGATTTAGATTTATTAACAGTAATCCAATACCTGATCGATCTAAAAATATTTATAAACTGGGAGATCTCACAACAGGTTCTACTAAAACAATTACTATTACAGGAACATTGACCGGTATCGTACAAGATCAAAAACCTTTTACTGCTCGTATTGGTACATCAGTACCTACAGATTTACTAACATTAGGTTCTATTTACAGCGTATCAACAGCAGTTACTACACTGTATGAACCATTTTTATCTGTGGCTATTATTCCTGATGCTACATTATTGGGTAATGATTATATTATTAATGCAGGATCTAATACCGATGTTCGTGTTGTCTGGAAAAATACACTGGGCGTACCACTGCAAAACGGAATTATTAAAATACATCTTTCTGGTAATGCATTAATTCCAGACAAGACGAGAACGGGAACAGGATTTTATGATAGAGAGGCAGGAACAATTACATGGTCAGAAACAGAAAACCAAAGTCTCCGTAATATCGCTCCTGATGCCAGTGGAGAAATGGCTTTTACCTTGGGAACGGCGACTCCTGATAGTTCATTTATTGGGTCAGGTAAACAATATACATTAGAAGCTTTTGCATCACTTCGTGCAGTGGATAGCCAAGGGACGATATTAACCGTTGCAGATACGGCTCATCAGTTTATGAAATTTTCAAGTCAAGCCAACCTCAGTGCGAGCGCGAGTTATAAAAATAATTCAATTAAAAACACAGGCTCTATTAGTCCAACAGTCGGCAAAGAAACCACCTATGCAATTAATTGGAAAATCAGCAATACAACCAATCCATTAAATCGAGCAAAAGTCACTGCAACATTACCGTTATGGGCAAATTGGAAATCAGTAATTGTACCATTATCAGAAAATAATAATTTGATCTATAACAGTGCAACGAGAGAAATCACCTGGAATGTAGGAGATGTTGCTCGTGGTGCTGGATACGGTACTACCAATCCGAGACAAGTAGTATTCCAAATCGGAGTAAAACCAGTAGATGGTCAATTGGGTCAAGCCATCACTATTATTTCAGAGAGTGTACTGACAGCGACAGATACAGAAACACAAACAGGTATTACCGTTACCCAAAAACCAGTTACTACAAAACTGCTCAACGAAAACCAGACAGGTAATGGAGCAGTAATACAATAATTTCTATGACACTCACACCAGAACAAATTAAATTTTTAAAACTCAAAGCAGGCGACATCCGTATGTCGGTTATTGATATGCTCACCGATGCTGGATCTGGACATACTGCAGGACCGCTCGGTATGGCTGATATTTTTACTGCATTATATTTTCACAGTTTACATCATGATCCACACAATCCTGACGCTCCAGATCGTGATCGTGTTGTATTATCCAATGGTCATATTTGTCCTGTGCTCTATGCGACACTTGCTCACAGTGGATATTTTCCAGTGTCTGAACTTGGAACACTCCGAAAACTGGGCAGTAGATTACAAGGGCATCCAGAACGATCAAAACTGCCAGGGCTTGAAACCACATCGGGACCACTAGGTTCTGGATTATCAGAGGCATCTGGTATGGCACTCGCATTGTCGATGGATAATCACAATAATCATGTGTATTGTTTAATGTCAGATGGAGAATTACAAGAGGGGAACAGTTGGGAGGCAATCATGTTTGCAGGGAATAAAAAACTGGGTAACCTCACTGCGATCGTAGATCGTAATCAAATCCAAATCGACGGACTCACAGAAAACGTTATGCCGCTGGAACCCCTGGCTGATAAATGGCGAGCATTTAATTGGCACGTGATTGAGATTAATGGACATGACTTTAACGAAATTATTACGGCACTCGAAACCGCAAAAGAAACATTTGGAAAACCGACGGTCATCATCGCGCATACCATAGCCGGCAAGGGAATACTGGAAATCGAGGGTGACTATCATTGGCATGGTAATCCGCCAAATGCAGATCAAGAGAAAAAATGGCTAGCTGATTTACGAACACTACGTGGTCAAATCGAAGGTGGACATATGAATTAAATTATTTATTAGTACTATATACACTCTATGAAACACTGGATTATACCGCTATCGTTATTAGTATTGTTTGAAGCATGTGCTGATATTGTTGCGAAAAAATTCGCACTCACTAATAAATTACCGATTGCAATAAGTGCATTATTAATTTACATAATTGCAAATGTGTTTTGGCTTATTGCATTAAAAAATGGCGCAGAATTATCACGAGGAGCTATTATGTTTTCTCTACTTTCATATATCCTTGCTGTTATTATTGGAGTAGGAATCTATAAAGAACATTTATCATTGATACAGAGTATAGGAGTAGCGCTTGGTATTGTATCTCTCGTTATGATTATGTGGGAATAAAATTATGAAAAAAACTCTTGCTACAATGTATAGATCATTTATCAGTCTCTATTGGGGTCGTAATTTAATCTGGCAAATTGTTGGAATTATTGCAGTACTGATACTGGTATTTTCTGGTATGGATTGGTATTATTTTACAAATCTACGCAATACTGCATTTTATAATTATGTTATTTGGGCTGGGTTACTCGGATTTATTATTCCTGTGATACAAGTTTTAGGACTATGGATTACTGGGAAGATAACAAAAAACAACAGACTCTCAACAGCAGGAACGGTGTCGTTATATGCAGGAGTACTCGGCTGGTGTGTTTCATCTATTTACAAGTTTTTTACAGGACGTATACATCCACCACATATTCATGGTTTTGAAACGATAAATATTGGGAATCTACCTGATACAACACATATCTGGAATTTTGGTTTCGGAAGTGGTGGGATATTTTGGGGTTGGCCGTCATCACATACGACGGTTGCATTTGCTATGATGGTAGTACTCGCTCTGTATTATCGTGAGAAAAAATGGATTGGAATACTTGCAATTATCTATGCATCGTATGTGGCTATTGGTGCATCGATTGGGTTTCATTGGTTATCTGATGTCGTATTCGGAGTTATCTTGGGATCAATGATTGGAATATCGTTCGTTAAAAACTACCCAACATGGTAGTTTTTTGGTATACTGATACTATGTTTAATTCAAACTTACACTTGCATGAAAATTTAATCAATCATAAAAAACTTGAAGTCACGCCAACGCGAGATGGTTTTGGTCGTGGACTGGTAGAGGCAGGGAAACTTGATATCAATGTAGTCGCTCTGACTGCAGACCTTGCAGAATCTACGCGTGTAGAATGGTTTAAAAACGAATTCCCCGATCGGTTTATCGAGGTCGGTGTCGCAGAGCAAAACTTGGTAACGATTGCATCAGGAATGGCAAGTATCGGAAAAATTCCTTTTGCAACGAGCTATGCGACATTTTCTCCTGGGCGTAATTGGGAACAAATCCGTACTACGATTGCGATTAATAATCAGCCGGTAAAGATTGTCGGTTGTCATGCAGGACTGACTGTCGGTCCAGATGGTGCAACCCATCAAGCATTAGAAGACATTGCGATTATGCGTGTATTGTCGAATATGACCGTAGTTGTTCCGTGTGACAGTAATCAGGCATATCTCGCTACCCTCACACTTGCATCATATAATCATCCTGCGTATTTGCGATTGGGACGATCAAGTGTACCGACGATTACCAGTACCGATACAGAGTTTGTAATTGGCAAATCTCAGATGATTTTTGAACATCCACATGCACAGGTAACGATCATTGCTTGTGGGAGTATGGTGTACACTGCATTACAATCAGCACAAACACTCGCAGAGCAGGGGATTTATGTTGATGTTATCAATATGCATACAATAAAACCAGTCGATAGTCAGGCAATTATAAATGCTGTGAAAAAAACAGGTGCAATCGTCACCGCAGAAGAACATCAAATCGCAGGAGGACTTGGTAGTAGCGTTTCCGAGGTTGTATCTGCACAATGTTCTGCTCCGATAGAGTTTGTCGGAGTGAGAGATACGTTTGGTCAGTCAGGAACACCAGAGCAACTCATGCAACATTATGGACTCACACAGCAATCAATTATCGATGCAGTAGAACGAGTAATTACCAGAAAAGTTTAATATTTATATGAATATAGATTTACTTAAAAATGATATTAAAAAATTACCAAAAACAATTGTATACGGTATAGCTGGTGGATTCGTCGGTGGTGTGAATAAAAAAATAGGACACTATCATTTCGAATGGCTCAAAGTTCCCATATTCGAACGTATTGGGAGATTGATACTTATGACAGTTACGATTGCTGTATTTGTTCGGTATGTTTGGTTCGATCAGTTTGTTGTGATTATAGCTGATAAAATTATGCTATCTCTATTACTCGCTCTGATTGTAGTAAACATTGTGTTTGGCAGTATGATTTGGACAGGATTTGTCTATATCGTGGAAAAACTGTATGGACTTGTGGTAACAGTACTCACACATACAGGAGTATTTATAGGTAAATTATTTACAGCAGTATTAGTAGACGGCCCAGCAACCTTGATTGATAAATTATCAAGTAAAAAAGAATAAATTATTTTTTATGGTATACTGTGTATGGTTGATTTTATCACTTTAATTTTAAAACTTATTTATATGGATACAAAAACAATTATGATAGGAGTGGGGGCATTGATTGTCGGTATTATTATCGGATCATATACTGATATTAATTTTAGAAAATTCCACAACGATCGATATGATATGGGATCTATGATGCATACTATGGATATGGACAGTATGATGCAAAGTATGACAGGAGATCTCGTAGGGAAAACAGGAATTGATTTTGATCAAGCCTTCTTATCAGGGATGATTGTACATCATCAGGGAGCTGTTGCTATGGCAGAAATGGTATTAAAACAAACTACTAATCCAGAACTCATAAAATTAGCAAACGATATTATCAAGGCTCAAACTACAGAAATCAATCAAATGAAATCTTGGCAGACTACTTGGAAGAAATAACACAAAACAAAACATGCGCGGGCTTCGCCCGCGCATGTTTTGTTTTGTTCTATTGCGAATCCTTCTGAATCTCATCAATATCTGTTTCGATATTTTCGACATCACTTTGGATTTCGTCGATGTCTTTTTCAATACCTTCTACGTCTTCTGCGATTTCGTCAACATTTTCTTCTATGTCTTCGATATCACCTTGAATTTCTTCTACGTCTTTTTGGATTTCATCAATATCAGTTTCAATGCCTTGGACGTCTTCTTGGATTTCTTCGACGTCTTCGGCGATTTCATGAACTTCACGAGAAACTCGTGCGATACGACGCTCACTGCGGTTTACTGACATCTGAATAAATATCGACAGGTAGATAGCCTCCAGTGATACTATGGTAGTCAGTACGAGTAACACTCGGTCAATAGGTATACCGAACACTACCAACATAAAAGCCCCTGCAAATAATAGGGTGTGAATGATGAGCGATGCCGGTGATCCAACGAATCGTGTCATACGAATAGCTACTTTTTCAATAGGGGAAGTCTTCATGGTTTGATTATATCATAATAGAGCGTATAATAAAACTATGCAATCACACAATAATCAACCACGTGAATTTATCACCTATACAGGGTACATTATCAGCTATCTCGTAGTCGCTATTTCGTTTTTATCTTTTTCGTTTGCTTTTATTAATATATTGTTTCCAGAAATTTCTGGAGGAATGGGTTACGACAGTATTTACGGATCACTCGGGATATTTACTACAGGAGTATTAATATTTCTGACCATGGTATGGAGTATTATTAAACTCAATAAACAAAAATTAACCAGTCCGGAATCTCGAGTGCGTATCTGGATGCTCCAAATCGGACAATTTATCGGATTTGTAACATTGGCTATTACACTTGCAGTACTCATCAGATACTTTTTCTCTGGAGAAATCACTACACGATTTTTGATCAAGGTTGGAATTGTATTGGCAGTAGGAATCGATGCAGTATTGTTTTTCCGTCATGAATTAGGGCGTACTGATAAAACAAAACCTTGGGTATCTCTGGGAGCATGTATCGGAGCGGTAATTGTATTAATTGTTTCTATTGTAGGAACCTTTAGTTATCTCGGAACACCAAATATCACTCGCAGTATTAACAACGATACACAGCGTATCAGTGATTTACAAAGTATCAATGGTCAGATTACATCTTGGTATCAATCACATGGCAGTTTACCAGAAAATCTTGCAACACTTAAAACAATTGATTACTATACAGAACCACGAGATCCAGAATATCTCACTGGCAAGGTCTATACCTATAATCTGGTAAATGCAAAAAAATTACAATATCAAGTTTGCGGCGATTTTGATCTTGCAACAGATAATAAATTCGTCGTGCGCAGAGAGCGAGCTAATTACTATACGAGATTTGGAGGAACGAGTATGCCGATAGATATATCAATGGATAAAGCAATTCCTGTTTCATCATCAGTGACCGACCTCACGAATCCTTGGGACCATAGTGCTGGGCAGTATTGTTTCGACCGAGTTATCGACACAAAACAAAACCCTGTTTTCAAGAGAGAATAATCATACAACAATCCCTCGCTTATTGCGGGGGTTTGTTGTATACTGTAATTACTATGAAAAAACTATT
>CAZYHU010000005.1:0-19612 GCA_964647175.1 uncultured Candidatus Saccharibacteria bacterium | reverse complement strand
ATTTACCCTAACTATACACAAAAAACAGCCTTTGTACACTGGTGTATAGAAGCTGTTTTTATAAAGGTTATTTTACTCGGAATGTAGCACGGACGGTTACCATAATGTCTTTTTCGATTTTACTGGTATCATATGATCCATAATCTGATACATCAACCGATCCGCGAGATAATACCTGTACGACACCACTGGATGCGGTAGATAGTTTCCCTACAGTTTGATTACTCGATTTTGCCATAGCGTTTGCGCGAGCCTTGGCATCAGAGATTGCATCGGTGAGCAGACTGATGCGGGCTTCGTCGAGTTTCGTATAATAATAATCTACGGCATCACTCTGGAAAAACACACCTGTTGCTACGACTTGATCAATATGTTTTGCGCTCTCGGTAATACCGGTAATATTACTACTTGCGATTTCTACATTTTGACGGAGTGTATAACGTTTTGGATTGTTTTGGTTTTGTTGCCAGTCTTCGTTTACAGTAATCGGTGTGATAGTAATTTCAGTTTCAGTAATGTTTTCAGTCGCGAGGAATTTTTTAACATTTACCAAGTCACGCGCCATATCGGCATATCCTGTTTTGAGTTGACTGGCTTCTACATTACGACTGAAACTGGTTCGCCAAATCACACGGTCTGCTGTTACTGGTGTTCGTGCTGAACCAGTTACGGTCAATGTATCATTATTACTGCTGCGACCTGAGAGATAAAATACTCCACCGCAAGCTACTGCAATGATGAGTGATATTCCGATAATTGCTGCACTGCTATTTCTTGAAAAAAAATCCATATAATTTATTGTTTATTATTTAATACTAAATACTACACTCACTGATTTTACTATTTTACCCTCGCCTACTGGGATTACTGGTGTAGGCATTGATTCTGCACCGGCTTTCATCATGTATGAACTATCTGCCATAGCTGACATCGGCATAGGATATCCACCATCATTAGTATAGAAACTCACCACACGACCAAGTCTGACTCCTAAATCACGAGCCTTGATCTGTGCTGTTTCGCGAGCATCGGCAATAGCGAGTGATTCTGCCTCATCGCGTAATTTTTCGATATCATCTACCTCAAAATTCGGACCTGTGAGATTAGAGACTTTTGATGTTACGAGGAGTTTTGAAATCTCACCTGTTTTTGTGATGTCACGAACCTTGACCCGTACATTATGACTGACAGTATATCCTGTGAGTTCATTCGTCCCGCCATTTGATGGTGGGCAAAATGTCGGTGTACAAGGCATTGACGAAACAACCCGCCATTCATAGTTTGGATAGGTTTGGTAATTTTCTGTAGTGATGTCAGCCTTGTCGATACCATTTTTTGCCAAGTCAGAAAGTAAACCATTCATTTTTTCTGTTACGGTTTTTTGTGCATCTGCCATATCACGAGATTTTTGTTCAATCGTAAAATTGAAACTTGCAATATCAGGAATAGCGACAACCTCACCAGTACCTGTGATAGTAATCGTATTCTCCATACCATTGGTTTTTTTGTGATTACTGAAACTCATCGTGATTGCAAGAATAGCAACAGCAAGTAATGCGAGAATACCTGCTCCCATAATGAGTTTTTTTAATTGGATTTCTGAGATTTTTTCCATAGATTAATATGACAAGTTTGGGTTAATGGATAAAGGGTCAAACTTATACTACTAGTATATCACAGAAAATCAGAAACAAAAAAGGCACAAATTGATAAATCAATTTGTGCCTTTCCATCCACAGGATCTCTTAGAAAATTTGTTTCTTTGAGATATATCGCCCTGTTTCAGGATTTAGAACCCGGAGTATGAAAACTCCTTGTCCTGATAAATTTAATTGTAATTTAGACATCTCATTTGTCTCAACGAGTCTGCCTAATAAGTCCCATGCTTCAATCTGGCCAGTATTCCATATCTCCTCCAAGTTTGTAAGACCTGAAGTCTGGCATCCTCCTGTTTTAAATTTCAAGATTTCTCCTGAAACAGGACCAATGCCATTATCGAATATTCCTACAACGGAATATTCATAACATGGAACAAGTCCGATAATGGTTACGCTCCCGGAAAAATTGCCAGCACTCGATATGAATGGAGTGCTCATGGTAAGAGGCTTTTTAGCTCCTCCTGGTAACAACTCGTAAAAGCTGAGACCTTTTCCTATGGTGCATCCACCATCTCCCGAAATCGGAATAGTTACGGAATTACTCGTAATATTTTGTGGTGGATTATTTTTGAAATCAGGCGCAATTCCTGCCTGGGTTTTTTCAAACCAAGGTTCAGAATCAGATTCAGAAGAATCTCTGTTCCATGACTCCGCCCAGTAAGCATACTCTACTGAACCAACAACTTGTTTATCACTGATTGGGCCCGTATTGATCGATTTATTTACTCCAAATATTGAACTAACAAAGGAAATGAATCCTGTTGCCATATTTTGTTTGTAAATAAACACATCTACCGTATCAGTAACTGATGACATGATGATCATCAAGTTCATGAGTTTGACCTCACCACAACTGACCTCTGCTCCGCCTGTCCAAAACATAGTTGTTAAGTTCGGCTTTTTCTGCTTTGGAGCAGGAACTAATGTCCTGAAGTTTCCTGATACAGAATCAGTCTTTACAACACCCTCGTAGCAATACACTTTATAAGTATAAAAACTATTAGGATTTAAATTTGTAAACGTTTTAGTAATTAAACCATTTGTCTGATTTGCAAATACTACTGATCCAGTATTAACACCAAAGGTATCATACAAATTCATAATAATGTTTGCAGTCGGAGATTGATTGCCGATTGTCAAATTTATTGAAAGCCTCAAACTGTCTATATAGACAACTGGAGCATTTCCAGTGATTCTGGAAAACATCACTGCAGGAGTAGTGAAACTATTCCCGTATCTGATATTTAAACCAGATGCTCCGCCTGTCACATATTTTGCTCCATAGCTCAACACAATATAATCGTACTGAGTATTTGGAAGTGTAACAGCCGGTAAGATAACCGAATCATTTACTGTTCCTGCTTTCGCAAAAAATGTAGCTGATTGGTTACTGTAATTCATTCCTGTTCCATACATAACATACACGAACATCGGATGATTAGTGCTCCCTGTGATTTTCAGTTTATTTGGAGCGACATAAGTCACTGATAAACCAGGTGTCACAGGTGTTGCTAATGTTGTGAAATTAAACGTTCCACTCAACGTATCTGTTGTTGCAGCCATTATAGCAATGTTTCCTGTCTGAGGTGTTCCATCAGGAAGTCCGAATGATCTGAATGATTTTTGTCCGTTACCAGACATAAATCCTGAAGTATCACTCCGAAAACCGTAGTTTAGGATGGCTTTAAAATTTCCAACTGTTCCGTTCACAATGAACGAAATTGAATTAGATGAATTAGTTAATGAGTCTGGATTCTGTGGCAGAATAAATCCTGTCGCAGAAAATGCAGTGATTGAAAAAAATAATGCAAAAATAATGCTAATTTGTCTCATGTTATATGGGGTTTAAATTTAATTGGAAAAATACTGATATTCTTATATATTATAGCAAATTCACAGGATTTGTCAATAGGCTCTAGTTTCCTCTCCTGTGATACAATAAAACATATGTTTACAGAAAAAATCTCCCCCCTACTGGTCAATGGACTGCTCATTGTAGCACTGATTATATTGTCTGTGTTTATCATGACTACAGCCAGCTCTATCTTGATCCCATTGTGTATCGGAATGTTTCTCACATTGTTTATTTATCCATTATCACGCAAACTAATAGCGATTAAAATCCCTAAATCTATTGCCTTGTTTTTAGCGGGATGTATTACCTTTATCACTGCAATTATTGTTGTCATGGGAGTCGGTATATTAGTAAAAGGATTTATTGCAACATTACCAAGTTATGCAGATACGGTAAATAACAATGTATCTGTTATTCAGCAATTCATTAGCCAAGTCTTTCAGATTCCTGTGCAATCGCAATTAGATTATATTACCACCAACGTTCCTGTGGCAGAACTTGCCAGTAATTATATTCCTGGAATTCTCTCTGGAATAACAAAATTATTTGGAACACTGGGATTGTCGATTATATTTTCTGTATTTATTCTCGCCTATCGTCATACGTTCAAGAAATTCATTCTCTCAGTTACAGCTCCTGATAGACGATCAATGACTGATACGATTTTTGAAAAATCAAATAAACTCATTCCGCATTATTTGTTCGGTATGATATTGTCTATTGGAGTATTAGCGATACTGAACTGTATTGGATTTACAATTATTGGTGTTCCTCAGCCTATATTCTGGGGAGTCGTAACGGCTCTACTCAATATTATTCCGTATATTGGAACATTGTTTGGTTTTATCTCAGTAATTATTTTTTCATTTTTCACCGCAGGACCAAGTACTGCTCTCTGGTGTGTTGCATTATTTATGATAATTCAATTTATCGATAATAATATCACTACACCATTTATCACAGGACGAGGTATCCAAATCAATCCATTGGCTTCGATACTCGGTATTATCATTCTCGGAAATATCTGGGGTATTGCAGGAATGATTCTCGCATTGCCGATTCTCGGTATTATTAAAATCATGGCTGATCATATACCAGAACTGCACCCTATTAAAATTCTCATTAGTAACGAATAACTTTTTAAATTTATGTTTTCATCAAATAACAAACAAACTATCATTTCAGCAATTGTATTACTACTCATTATAGGAGGACTTGGTCTTATCGCCAGTAAGACAGAGCGTATACAATCAACTATGAAATCTTCAAGTGTTATAATCACAGATACTACCAACAATACACAACAATTTCTCGTAGCAGGAGCAGTCAGTGCTGATACATTGACCAGTATTATTAAAGAACGAACATTTAACCAAACAGGAGCAACTACATTGCAAGCCTTGGTTCCTGCGGTGACTGACACAGATCTCATCTATGGAAACAAATCTGCTGAAACAATGATTATCGAATATTCTGATATTGATTGTCCGTATTGTAAACAAGTCCATCCAAACATTAAACAAGTCGTAGACAGTAGTAATGGAACGGTTGCATGGGTCTATCGCCATCTGCCATTATCAATACATCCCTATGCTGATGATAAGTCTATCGCTGTAGAATGTATTAAAACACTCAAGGGTAATGACGCAGGATTTACAGCAATAGGATTATTTATGAATCAAGCCGAAGCCTCAAACAGTACATCAATCACTACTGATATTAATCGAGTTGTACAACAATCAGGTATTACTGATACAAAAATGTTTGATACATGTATTGCTGATCCAGAAACTGCTGCTACTATAACCAGTCATACAACCTCAGGAAATACTGCAGGAATTACTGGTACTCCAGGATTGGTTATTGTACAGAAAATATAATATATCTAAATAATATAAAAACTCCTTCATACTGAAGGAGTTTTTATATTATAACAATGTCAGACTGGCGAGTGAATCACCTTCACGGAGTTTCATAACACGTACGCCTTGAGTAGCACGACCGAGAACAGGAATACTGTCGATTTCTGTTCTGATGACTTGAGATTTTGCAGAGATTGCAATTAATTCACTGTCATCATCAGTTACGATTTTAGATCCTACGATAGGTCCTGTTTTATCGGTAACGTTAGCTGTCTTGATTCCTGAACCACCTCGTTTTTGGATTTTGTATTCATCCATCGGTGTTCGTTTACCGTATCCACGATCACTCATTACCATGAGTGTCGGATTTTTCATAGTTTGTGTAATCACACCGAGTCCAACAACACTGTCGTTTTTATCCAGATCTATACCACGAACTCCTGCTGCGCCTCGTCCCATATCACGTACATCAGTTGCTGCAAATCGTATTGACTGTCCATCTGCAGTAATGAGCGCAATTGAATCAGTAGACCCTGTCATCATCGTACCGAGTAATGTATCTCCATCATGGAGATTAATAGCCAGTAATCCACTGCGACGAACACTGCTGAAACTGTCTGCAGAAACTTTTTTAATGGTTCCTAATTTGGTTACGAAAAACAGTGATTTATCTGCAATGTCAGAGCCTTTTGGTACTGGGAGAATACTCGTTACCTGTTCAGTATCTGATAACTGGAGGAAGTTCATAATCGATTTACCACGAGTAGCACGACGACCCTCTGGAATATCGTACATTTTCATTTGATAGACTTTACCGAGATTGGTAAAGAATAACAAATCACTATGAGTCGAAGCCGTCAGCAAGTGTGTTACTACGTCTTCTTCTTTGGTATCGAGATCCACCACTCCCACTCCTCCTCGTTTTTGAGATTTGTATTCTGATGGATTGGTGCGTTTAATATATCCACCTGCAGTATATACCAATGCTGATTCTTCATCTGGGATGAGATCTTCGTCACTGATACTGTCGATGGCTTTTGCTACGACACGAGTACGACGAGCATCTCCGTATTTATCTCTGATTTCTACTAATTCATTACGAATAACTGCGAGGATTTTTTTAGGACTAGCAAGGAGATCTAATAAATACGCAATGGTTTTTTTGAGTTCTGCTAATTCGTCTTCTATTTTTTGTCGTTCAAGTCCTGCTAGTTTTTGCAATTTCATTTCGAGAATGGCTTCGGCTTGGATTTGAGTGAATTTGAATTTCTTGATCAAGTTATCACGAGCCTCTGCAGTATCACGAGAGGCTTTGATGATTTTGATGACTTCATCGATATGATCTAATGCCTTTTTCAAACCTTCTAATATATGAGCGCGGGCTTCGGCTTTGCGGAGATCGAATTCACTGCGACGACGAACGATTACGGTTCGGTGCTTGATAAATTCGGTGAGCATATCAAACAGTGATAATGTCTGTGGAACACCATCAACCAATGCAATCATATTGTAGTTAAAGTTTTTCTGGAGATCAGTATGTTTATAGAGATAGTTTAAAACCTTTTGTGGATTCGTTCCTGTTTTTAAATCAATCACTACACGAAAATCACGAGTCGATTCATCACGGAGACCTTTGATTTCAGTTACTTTTTTCTCTTGGACCAAGTTGGCAATTTTTTCAATGAGTGTTGATCGTTCTACTGTATATGGAATCGATTTTATGATGATTTGGAAACTACCGTTTTTTTGCTCTACGATTTCTGTTTCACCACGTGCTGTTACGGGACCGCGACCTGTGGCATATGCATTGGCAATATCTGTTTTATTATAAATAATCCCCCCAATAGGAAAATCAGGACCGAGAATATGTTCCATAAGGTCTGCATTACTCGAGTTTGGATTATCGATGACTTGGAGTGTTGCATTTAATACCTCGGTCAAGTTATGTGGAGGAATATTAGTCGCCATACCCACGGCAATACCCATGACTCCGTTGAGGAGTAGCGACGGTACAGCTGTTGGCATCACCGTTGGTTCATTTTGTGACGCATCATAGTTTGGACGGAAATCTACGGTTTCTTTGTCCAAGTCTCGCAATAACTCTCCGGAGATTTTAGTCATTTTTGCCTCCGTATAACGCATAGCCGCTGCACTGTCTCCATCGAGCGAACCAAAGTTTCCTTGACCCCAAATAAACGGATATCGACTACCGAAATCCTGTGCCATACCTACCATGGTTTGATACACAGCAGTATCACCGTGCGGGTGATATTTACCGATTACCTCTCCGACAATACGTGCTGATTTTACAAATTTTGCAGATGAATGCAGTCCCAGTTCATGCATTGCATAGAGGATACGACGGTGTACTGGTTTTAATCCATCACGAACATCAGGTAGAGCACGCGAAGTAATAACCGACATCGCATACGCAATAAAAGACTCCTTCATTTCACTGGAGATATTCATTGATACACTATTGATATGTGAGTCTGGATTTTCTTCGGGATTTTTATAAGATGATGACATACTGTAAATAGTTAAAAATGCTGATTATCTCTATATTATATCATATAATTGAGTTATTCGACTACTTGACTGTGTGTGTATCTGTTGTTTGAAATTGTACTAAAATGCGGGAAAAGGCTACGCCTTTTCCCGCATTTTAGTTAATAATAATACCCCTAACTCTGTTCTCGCCATGCATCAATGTCTGCATGATTTCCTGATACCAGTACTGGTGGGACAGAATATTTTTTACCTTTCCAAACCAGTGTTTCAGGTCTCGTATAGATGTGACTCGATGCTATGCGTTCTTCTTCGCGGGAATTAAAATTCCCGAGTACTCCGTCTATTTGTCTGGCCATACAATCAATACATACCATTGCAGGTAATTCCCCGCCAGTTAGTACATAATCCCCGATTGAAATTTCGTGAGCCTTGAGTATTTGTACTACACGCGCATCGATACCTTCGTATCTACCGCAAATAAAAATCGTATCGGTAAACTTGTCGACAAATGTTTTTGCAGTTGTTGTAGTGAATAATTCACCACCAGGAGAAAAGAATACAATATTTGTTTTACTTTTCGTTTTGCGTTTGGCAATTGCTGTTGTTATTTTATCCACTGCTCGCAGTATCGGTTCTGCCATAATCACCATCCCCGGACCGCCACCGTACGGTCGTTCATCAACTGTTTTAGAAATATTTCCATCTGGCCACACCTTGCGATATTTACCAGTTACATAATCACGTGGATTATAAAACTTGATTTTGATTTTTTTGTTTTTTATTGCACGACCAATAATCGACTCAGTAATGTATGAATCGAAACTTTCTGGGAATAAGGTGATAATGTGAAAATTCATAGGGATTTAATTATTTTTATAATTCTTGTCGAAGGTGCACTTTGTATGAGTGTCTCGCGTGAGGCGCGAGTAAGCCGAGCGGGAACAAATTTTTCACGAGAAAAATATTGTGGTACTCAGACAAAGTAGTACCGAGTAAGAGAATTATAAAAATGATGGTTAAATAGTTAATTATATACTGCGTTTCTTGCTATAATATCTATAGATATACCACAGGGCCAGTAGAACCACAATGATCAATCCAATCTGTTCTCCATAGTTTACAATGTTTGTGATACTACTAACCGTACTGCCGATGAGCCAACCGATCAGTCCTAATCCTGTAGCACGGATGAATACTCCTGTTGTAGAGAGAATGAAATACCGTACATAGTTCATACGCACCATACCAGCGTACAATGCGAGCATTACTGATGGAATAACAGGAAATGCACGCATGCCGACAAATGCAATATCGTCCCAATGGGTCGTATGTGTTTTTTGTTCCAATTTTTCCAAGTCTGTTTTCGTGACTCCGATATACCGACCGTATTTTTCTATTCCCACTGTTCCATACCGACGCATGAGCCATACATACGGCAATGATCCAAGTGCTACACCGAGTCCTGCAGGTATTGAAACCAAAAACAATAATTTCATAAACCCTGCAAATGAAACTGCAGTCCCGCCCATAATAAATATCCCTGCCGTGGTTTGTACGAGCGATGCTGGTATCGGAGAAAAGACTTCTTCGATTACTGAAGCACCAAAAACACCCCAACCTCCTGCGGTTATAATGAGCTGTTGTATGATGAGAATAATTTGCTCCATAAGATATATACACTATACAGTAATGCATAATTCTTGCAATTTATCGTAATATCCGTATGATATGGATATATGCACAGGTGGCGAAACTGGTAGACGCACTACCTTGAGGTGGTAGCGCCCGCAAGGGCATGGAGGTTCAAGTCCTCTCTTGTGCACAAAGATATACCTTAAACAAAAAATCCCTCACGGGATTTTTTGTTATAGGCTTAGAATTTTAAAGTTTTATTTCTTGTCTACAATCGTATATTCTCCTGTTTTTGTTTTTGTGAAATATTTTGGATTCATAAGGTTTACGAGAATCGTATTTTTTTTCAAATATCTCTCTTTCATTACTTTGTCGATGATGTCTTCCTTGGTCATAGGACCTTCTTTTTTCAAAATATCCTCGATGACTTCACGGACAACACCGCCTTTGTATCCCCATTCTTTGAGAGCGTACACTCCACGACCAACCAATACAAAACGATCGTCTTTGATCAATTCATTATGACAGGTAGCGATATGAGTTTTCTTGCCAAATGTTTTTTCAATACCTGCAGATACTTCACGGAAATGCATCGGTGAACCATGCTGTCGCATTACGAGATATGCATAGTCTTTGACTCCACGGGTTTTAATATTCGGAGAACTTGCTCGTCCCCATTCACCCAGTTTGTTTTGAGAAACTGCTTTTGAGATTTTGAGCCAACGTTGTGCTTTATCTGCATCTACTTCTTGGGTATCGATTTCACAAATACCATCATGACACATGATACGATTAATCATTTCATTGTGTGAAATGAGATCGTTTTCTGCCAATCCTGCATGAATATCATCGAGAGCTTTATGAACACGATCTGCAACTGCTGATTCGAGTACCCATCGTTTGTGATATTTTGCGTCTTCTTTGTGGTCTGAAAATTCATCTCCGAGCGTTAGGTAAAAGGTTGCTTGATTTTGAGTTACTTTGTCTTTTGAGATGGTAGCTAATAATTCATGTTCTGCAACAATTCCGCCAAGGATTTTTAATAATCCACGAAGTTCTGTAAAGAGGTCTTCGGCTTCATGATAGAATTCTGATTTTTTGATTGAATTGAGGGCGAAATTTTCGATTTGACGAACTCGCTCTCTAGTAATGTCATATTTTTGTCCGATTGATTCGAGTGTCATTTTTTCTCCTTCTCCTTCGAGTCCAAAACGATTAACAATCACGTCTTGGGCGCGATCTTGAAGTCCTTTGAGGAGTTTTTTGGTTGTGGCTTTAGGTTTAAAATTGATAGAGACTTTTGACATAATTAGTTAAAGGTTAGAATAAGGAACACATAGCATTATTTCTCCATTTCAGAGATGACTGACTATTGCGTAGATGGCTAATAATTCATTTACCTCTCTATGGTATCATAGGCTTTACATATAGTCAAGACCCTGTTAGTTTAGATTTATAAATGTTTTTTGCAATCCCCACCCATTCCCCCATTTTAAAAGTCCAACATACGAAGCCACCACCTCAGATTTATTATTTGTCTTTTTCAAGTTCCGCATCATTCTCCTCCTCGTACTGGTTCGTAATACTCTATGATACGGAAAATGCACCCAGCCCAAGAAATCCACTCCACGACTAACTGTACTGATTGATACTTTATTTGGATGTAATGTTAGTTTTAGATTGTTTGTTAGGAATTGTTGTATAGTAGGAATCAAGTTTTGTAAGTGTGTTTTATCCTGTGACATAATCACAAAATCATCTGCATATCTGATGTAATATTTCTCTCGCAACATATGTTTCATATATTGGTCGAATATATTCATATATACATTGACGAGGAGCTGTGAGGTGAGGTTACCGAGTGGTAAACCGCAAAGCGGTTTACCACTCGTATTAAAACTCCCTACAATATTCTCTAATAACTTCAAAAGTCTTTCATCATGAATATGTTTCTGTAAAATTGATATAAGTATCACATGGTCAATACTCGCAAAGAATTTCTTTATATCGCATTTCAGTACATAGACTGTTTTTGTATTATTCTGACTGCATTTTCTATGAAATATTGTAAATCTCTCGAGTGCCCGATGGGTTCCCTTACCGATTCTGCAAGAATATGAATCATAGACGAACTGAGTATCGAAATATGGGTACAGTGCCGTATATAACATATGATGTACGATACGGTCACGGACTGAGGATTTATGTATGTCTCGTTTTTTAGGATCGGTAATGGTGAAATGGGTATAGATTCCGTGAGTGTAAGTACCCGTGACGAGGTCGGTATACAGAGTATAGAGATTATCCATGAGATTGAGATTAAATTCCATAACATCAGGTTTCTTTTTCTTGTCATGAAAAAACTGTTGCCATGCGATGAGGAGATTTTCCAGCGTTATGATATAATCAAAACCATGAATACGAACCTTACTACGAATACCCCCCCCCGCAAAAATCACGATTATCGATCGTATTAAAAAATGCTATTTGATCTGGGTGAGAATCATTCCTCATATGATAAAATTACATCGTGCCACGATAGGTAACCGTATCGGCAACATGTTTTTAGAAATAATAGAACTATCATATCATGCATACTATGCGAAGACCAATGAAAAAATTGAATTAATTATCCAAACCATGAAAAAACTAGATACGATGAAATTATTGATAACTATAGCATGGGAAGGAAAACTGATACAAAACGGACACTACACAGAACTCTCAGAGGAATTACAAGAAATCAGTAAAATGCTCGGTGGATGGAAAAAAGGAATTGAAAGTAAATTAAACGAAACAAAACCCAAGTAAGACTTGGGTTTTGTGATATAAAAATTGTTTCTACAGAAGAACTCATTCGGAGCGTTATGCACATTCTCGGGGTTCAACTCGTTCACATTGAGGTTGAGCTTGCCATCAGAGTTGCGATTGCACCAGAGCTTACGAACTATTGTAAACTACAGCATCCAGTCCACCTTATCACCATCAATTACTTGTAGGTTAATAATGAATATATTTTTTAGGTACATAGAAGTACACTACTGTAATTTACCAACAACAATTATATTTTTCAAGAATTATTTCTGACTCTGATAGTATAGCACATGTCCATACCTATATCGCATTAAGAAATATTCTTATAACTTGCTATGTGTAGCACATGTCCGCACCAGTGAAAGTTACAGAATGTAATATATCATAATTAAATACAAAAAAACACTTGAATCAATTAACCTGAAAGGGTCAAAGGATTCAAGTGTTCAAGGGTCATGACGAGAGCTAAAGTATCCTAGTTTTCGTTGTTGCTACAGAAGAACTCACGCGGAGCGTAATGCACACACCCGGGGTACAACTCGCGCACATAGAGGCAGAGCCCGCCATCAGAGTAGCGACGGCACCAGAGCTTACGAACTACACCATCTTCCTTGTAGAATATGCATCGATAAGTTTCTAATTTATCGAACACTCCAGCCTCAAGGTCAATCGTGTGTTTTTGTATCGACAAGTCTAAACTTGGGAATACAAGACCGTTTGCTTCGGCTTCTGCCAAAAATTCTTTTTCTTTTTTTCCTTCTTTAGGAGCCATTTGATAAGATCCTTTAGGGATTGGAAGAATAGAAATTTTAGCATTTGGATGCCATGCCTTTATGTCTGGATCCGTGCCTGTTTCGTTATTATAGTAAAGTGGAAAATTTTTCCCTCTCGCTACGTTTCCGAAATACATAAGCCTATCGTGAACCGTTAGAATTTTTGGAATATCCATCAATCCAACTTGGTTTTTGAAAGAGACTCTTCCTTCTTCGGTAAGACTGTTATAGCTGTCTACAAGCTCTTTAATAATAGTAGTCATATGAATTTGTTTTTAATGTTTGTGTATAGTATACACGAATCACAGATTTTGTCAATACTACCTATATAATCTGTGGATAACCTAAAAGCCAGTAATGCTACACATTGCCACCATAAAACCCTGTTGTACAGGGTTTTATGGTGATAATGGTTATATATGAATAAACTTTTTTAATAATTTATAACTATCTCCCCAGCTACATAACCCCACATAGCTTGCGAGAACTTTCTCGTCATATTCACTCCGCTCCAGGTTCCGTATCATTCTCTTTCTAGTACTGGTACGGAGGACTCTATGATACGGGAAATGCACCCAACCGAGGAAATCTACTCCACTTGCCACCGTACCTATAGATACCTTGTTTGGATGGAGGGTGAGTTTCAATTTTTCTATAAGGAATTTTTGTATGGTAGGTATGAGACGTTGCAAGTGATTCTTATCTTGAGACATAATCACAAAATCATCTGCATATCTGATGTAATATTTCTCTCGCAACATATGTTTCATATATTGGTCGAATATATTCATATATACATTGACGAGGAGCTGTGAGGTGAGGTTACCGAGTGGTAAACCGCAAAGCGGTTTACCACTCGTATTAAAACTCCCTACAATATTCTCTAATAACTTCAAAAGTCTTTCATCATGAATATGTTTCTGTAAAATTGATATAAGTATCACATGGTCAATACTCGCAAAGAATTTCTTTATATCGCATTTCAGTACATAGACTGTTTTTGTATTATTCTGACTGCATTTTCTATGAAATATTGTAAATCTCTCGAGTGCCCGATGGGTTCCCTTACCGATTCTGCAAGAATATGAATCATAGACGAACTGAGTATCGAAATATGGGTACAGTGCCGTATATAACATATGATGTACGATACGGTCACGGACTGAGGATTTATGTATGTCTCGTTTTTTAGGATCGGTAATGGTGAAATGGGTATAGATTCCGTGAGTGTAAGTACCCGTGACGAGGTCGGTATACAGAGTATAGAGATTATCCATGAGATTGAGATTAAATTCCATAACATCAGGTTTCTTTTTCTTGTCATGAAAAAACTGTTGCCATGCGATGAGGAGATTTTCCAGCGTTATGATATAATCAAAACCATGAATACGAACCTTACTACGAATACCCCCCCCCGCAAAAATCACGATTATCGATCGTATTAAAAAATGCTATTTGATCTGGGTGAGAATCATTCCTCATATGATAAAATTACATCGTGCCACGATAGGTAACCGTATCGGCAACATGTTTTTAGAAATAATAGAACTATCATATCATGCATACTATGCGAAGACCAATGAAAAAATTGAATTAATTATCCAAACCATGAAAAAACTAGATACGATGAAATTATTGATAACTATAGCATGGGAAGGAAAACTGATACAAAACGGACACTACACAGAACTCTCAGAGGAATTACAAGAAATCAGTAAAATGCTCGGTGGATGGAAAAAAGGAATTGAAAGTAAATTAAACGAAACAAAACCCAAGTAAGACTTGGGTTTTGTGATATAAAAATTGTTTCTACAGAAGAACTCATTCGGAGCGTTATGCACATTCTCGGGGTTCAACTCGTTCACATTGAGGTTGAGCTTGCCATCAGAGTTGCGATTGCACCAGAGCTTACGAACTATTGTAAACTACAGCATCCAGTCCACCTCATATTCAGTGTATATAACATGCAAGAATATGATGAATAATGCAAATTTATTATAATACCATCATAAGTACACCAATATATATCACCAACAAAAAAATGTTTTAGAAAAATATTTTCTACTCTGATAATGGAGTACTATGACCACATATATAAAACACGTTTAAAAATATTTTTATGTTTTGTTTATACAGTACATGTCCGTATATATAAAAAACACACATACAGTATATCAATTTTAAAAATAAAAAAAAATACTTGTTCCCCTATGACAAAAGTGTCAAAGGGAACAAGTATTCAAGTGTCTATGAAATTTTAAGATTTCACGGGTTCGTTGCTCGCAAGCCACGCATCACCCTCATCGTTCCAACTGTTATCAGGATCCACCTGGTCCACAAACAGGTTAAGCTCGCCGTCAGAGAAGCGAAAGCACCAAAGCTTGAGACTATTGCCATTTACATCAGTTTCAGTAATAAAAATCAATCGGTAGGTTTCTTTTTTATCGAAAGTTCCTGCGATTAATTCTTTTGTAAAATACTGTATCGCTTGTGATAGCGACATTTTCACTGCGGTTGTAAGCATTTCACGCTCAGTAGTACCGTTGTTACTATCTACCGATTTCCAGTTTCCTGTAGGTAACTCATCTTCAGAAATAGTTGCATTAGGTACCCAGGCAAAGATATCACTATCTACTCCGTACTCGTTATCGTAATATAAAGTAATACCTTTTTCTTTTGCTATTTTGACAAATTCGTCAGTAAGGCTACGCACTCCTTGAAGTGCTTTAGAAAGTAATTCTTTAAGCTCTTTTTTTAGTTCTACTGAGCATTGAGAACTGTTCATGAATTCTTTTACTAATGTGTACATATTAAATTGATTTTAATGTTTGTGTATAGTATACACGAATCACAGATTTTGTCAATACCACCTATACAACCTGTGGATAACCTAAAAGCCAGTAATGCTACGCATTACTGGCTTTTAGGTTTGTTTATCTAGCTATTTCTTGTTCAGTATTTTTTTTAGATATTTTCCTGTATGACTTTTTTCATTATTTGCAACATCCTCTGGGGTTCCCCGGGCAATAATACGTCCCCCACCTGATCCACCCTCGGGACCAAAATCTATCATATAATCAGCACATTTTATCACATCCAGATTATGTTCGATAAGTACCACTGTATTACTGCGTTCTACCAGTTTGTTCAATACCTCGATGAGTCGTTTTACATCCTCGAAATGTAATCCCACAGTCGGTTCATCTAACAAGTACACTGTTTTTTGTGTCATTGGACGATACAGTTCAGAACTGATTTTTACACGTTGAGATTCCCCACCTGATAATGTATCTGATGATTGTCCTAACTTGATATAGGATAATCCTACGTCCATCAATGTTCGTAATCTGTCAGCAATTGCAGGAATATCATAGAAAAACTCAAAGGCTTCTTCGATACTCATTTCTAATATCTCATGAATATTTTTTGCCTTTTTAGCATTCGCTGGTTTGTAGGTTACCTTGAGCGTTTCACTGTCGAATCGTTTTCCATTACATACATCACAAGTTACATATACCGTTGGCAAGAAATGCATCTCTACAGCGATTTCACCATGACCCTGACAATGTTCACAACGGCCACCCTTGATATTGAAACTAAATCTCCCTGGTCCCCAGCCACGCACACGGGCTTCACTGGTTGCTGCGAATAAATCACGAATATGTGTCCATGCTCCTGTATAGGTTGCGGGGTTTGACCTCGATGTTCGTCCGATTGGTGATTGGTCTATCATAATTACACGTGATACACCCTCGCCAGTGATATCAAATTTTGCACAGTTGTATACCTTGGCAGTGCGAGTTTTACGCTCGAGTCTACCTTGCAAGTTTTTGTACAAAACTTGATACAAGAAACTGGATTTACCAGAACCAGATACCCCTGTAATGAGATTCATTTTACCGAGCGGGATTGAGACTTTTTGGTTTACGATATTGTTAATACCAATTCCCTCTACGATGATGGAACCCTTATCTGTCGTTCGGCGTTTCGCAGGTACAGGAACAGTTTCTGTTTTACGGAGATAATCAAGTGTGAGCGATTGTGAAGTATTTTTCTTTGCAGAGAGGAGATCATTCAAATATCCCTGTACCACAACATGACCACCATGAATACCTGCTCCAGGACCAATATCGACGATATAATCACTTGCAAAAATAGTATCCTCATCATGCTCAACAACGATAATGGTATTTCCCAAGTTACGCAATTCTACCAATGTCTGAATCAATCGGTCATTGTCACGCTGGTGTAATCCAATCGTCGGCTCATCCAATACATACAATGCCCCTACGAGCTGTGAACCGAGCTGAGATGCCAATCTAATACGCTGAGCTTCTCCCCCTGATAATGTCGATGCGCGACGATCGAGCGCGAGATACGTTAAACCAACCTGATACATAAATAATAACCGGTCTTCGATTTCTTTTAATACGGTACTGGCAATTTCTCGATCTGTTTTAGACAGTTCGATACTTGCAAAAAAGTCTATAGCATCAGCAATAGATAGTTTTGTAATATCTACAATATTATTTACCGTCATTCTGTTTTTATCAGTGATTCGCTCTGGAATGGTTTTCTCTGCTGAGAGATAGATATTGAGCGCCTCTGGTTTAAGTCTCGCTCCATTACAGACAGTACACGTTTCATCGTTTTCATTACCGAATAGATGTTCTTTACCCAGACCATTACATGCAGGACAAGCCCCGTACGGACTGTTAAATGAAAACAATCGGGGTTCTATTTCTGGATATGAAAACCCATCATGCGGACATGATAATTGTGATGAGATGAGGAATTCATCTGTTTCACTCGATTCTCTGTCTGGGAATTCTGATGTATCAAACACAATACGTACTAATCCTTCGGATTCTGCCAGAGCTAATTCTACAGCTTCGGCTAATCGCTCGTACGTATTTTTCGGATCATCGTGAAATTCGTGGATTGCTATTTCGTCTACGACAATATCAATATCGTGTTTATCATTTTTTGCCATGTCTATTTTCTCACGGAGACTGTGCATGGTACCATCGATTCTCGCACGCATAAATCCACGCCCGAGCATTTCATAGAGCATTTGGAAATATTCTCCCTTGCGACCACGAACAACCGGAGTCATAATCTGCACCGGTGTATTATTCCATTTAATACCTAATACATTTTTTTTCGGAGCAGTTTTTTCAAATTCGGTAATTTTTGTTTTTACGAATACCATAATTTCATCGAGTGTGAGTTTCTCGATTTTTCGTCCACATTCTACACAGTACGGTTTACCGATACGCGCATATAATACACGGAGATAGTCATAGATTTCCGTAATGGTTGCAACCGTTGATCGTGGGTTATTACTGCGTGATTTTTGATCGATTGAAATCGCAGGAGAAAGTCCAGAAATCTCATCGACATCTGGTTTTTGCATTTGACGAAGGAATTGACGTGCATAGGCTGAGAGCGATTCGATATATCTACGCTGACCCTCGGCAAAAATAGTATCAAAAGCTAATGAAGATTTACCAGATCCTGACATACCGGTAATAGCCGTCATCATATTACGTGGAATCGTTACATCGATATTTTTGAGATTATGCGTCCGTGCACCACGAATAACGATGTTTTCTGCACCGTGTAACGCTACATGTTTGGTAGAGACAGATTTTTTCATATCACCACTCTAGCACAAAACACAAAATAAAACACGTGTGAAAGCTTTGCTTTCACACGTGTTTTAAGTCTCTATTTATACCCTTCTGCCTGCAGGTTAAACATCTATTTAAATGTCTGACCCTCTACTATGAGGGCTACTATACTCCCTGTGATAATAATCCCAAAATACCCCATAATTCCAACAGGTAATGAAACAGGTAATGCTGAAAGTGTTCCCAGTATACAGATAATCGTCCATGAAACGATTGATATCGTTCCGCAAATGAATGCAATACGACGATGGGTTTTTTGTTTATCTGAGGTGAGAAAGTTTCTCTGTCCCATCAGTGGACTGATATATCGATGTAATACATATCCATTGATTAATAATATAACCATGATTCCCATTTTGAGTAGGAATTTTTCAGAATTCATGTATTTGGTTATATTAGATAAAAATATCGCAATTCCTGACAGGATAATACCAATCAATGCATACCAAACAATACCCGAGAGAAAGGTGAGTGTTTTTTGTTCTCCAGCATCCAGATGTTTATCCTTGCTATAAAAATTAAATAACAAGTCTGAAATAAGCGCACTCCCCATACCAATAACAACCGTTAGAACATGGAGAATAGTGAATATTGTTTTATAAGTTACGAAAAATTGTATCATAATGTATGTTTTCCCTCTCCTATGTAGGAGAGGGTTAGGGTGAGGTATTTATAATCCTATTGCTGATCTGACCTGATTCATTTTTTCTCTTGCTTTTGCTCGGGCTTTATTTGCTCCATTTTCTAAAATTTGTTGTACGAATTCTGGATTGTTTTCATAGTATGGACGACGTTCACGCACCGGGGTAGTGAA
>CAZYHU010000004.1:13302-20392 GCA_964647175.1 uncultured Candidatus Saccharibacteria bacterium | reverse complement strand
ATTCCTGTAATCATCGTTATAATACTCACTGATCCTGTAATGAATCCATAGAGAATACTCAGTACGAGAGTGCTATATAACGGTATAGGTAGTATCAGCTGATAAAGATAATCATAATAACTAATCAAAAATAATAGATTTGTCATTGTTAGCCAATATACTAATGGAAGTAACATACTCTGCCCTATTCCATAAGAACTGATAATAATTGCAGTAATCCCACCAAAAAGTATTCCGAGTAAAAATTCACCCCAGACATATCTACTACTAATAGATTGATGACAAGAAAAACATCTCCGTCCAGATAAAAAATATCCAAGTATTGGAATTAAATAGAGATTAGGAATTTGTTTATGACAATGAGTACATACTGACCTCCCCTCTAAACTCTGCTGTGTATATGTTCTATATACAACCACATTTAAAAAACTACCAATAATAGTTCCGAGTACGATACTTGCAATGATAATAAAAAGTTCCATACAGACTATTAGAGTTTTTTATCGTATATACCAGCAACAGATCCATCAAATGTATTTACAATAGGTACAGGAATTCCTCTGTTTGTATATTTACAAACAACTACTGTTGGATTTTGTGAATTAAAATTACTGTCACGCTGTGCATATACATTAGCGCTATCAGATAGTGTAGTTCCAATATGAGCACCTAAACATCCTGTACCTGTAGCACTGTACGATATTGGAACATACAGATATGGACTGGCATCTGTTAATTCTGGTAGAAACTTTCCGAGTAAATCAGGATTATTTACAGAATCACAAGTTGCTGTTTTTTGTAGCTCTGGTGGGTATTCACCACAGATTTGAAAATATTGTGTCAATCCGAGAATAACTGTATTTATCTCAGTAATTTTTGCTTCATCATTTGTTTTTATACGAGACGAATTTAATCCAGATAATACAATACTCATCAGTACTACCATAATGGCTACTACGATTAAAAATTCGAGTACAGTAAACCCTGGTTTTTTAGTGTGTATATAATTCATATATTCTATTATATACTGTAATTATATAAAATAAAACCCTACTGAACAAGTAAGGTTTTATAACATTAACTACATGATCCAGAAACAACTGTTGAACTTGATTTTGAAGCACCTGTTGAATCAACACAGTAAGTGGTTGTTCCATCTGGCAAGGTAGCACTTATCGCCCAGCTCTGATTCGTCACATTACAAGAAACACCTGTTGCTTTACTACTGATAGCATCAAATAATTTTTTAGCAGAGTTTGGATCTGTTGATGTAAACATACCAGAAGTACAATCACTGGCACCTGTGAGATATTTAAAATCATTACTGTTATAGAACAATTCAGCCTGTGCTCGGAGTGATGACATTTCTGAAATAACTTTTGAGTTTTGAGCTTTAACACGAGCACCATTGAGTGATGCTAATACAACTCCTGATAAAATAGCAATAATAGCAACTACAATAAGGAGCTCAATAAGTGTGAATCCTGATTGTTTTTTGTTAAATGTTTTAAAGTAATTCATGAATTAAATAAATAGATTATTAATAATATGATTATATCACCTGAGCCCTGATATGCAACTACTAGAGAGCGTTAGCAATATTATAAATTGGTATTAATATTGATGTCAATAAAAATCCAACACCAATACCGAGTGCTACAATCATCACTGGCTCGATTAATCCGATCAATGTATCTACTGCTCCATCAACCTCTCGTTTGTAAAAATTAGCCATTTTTTTGAGGATTGGGCCAAGTGATCCTGTCTCTTCTCCGATGCGAACCATACTAACCATTACAGATGGCATTTCTGGATGTTTTTCAAATGATGCTGAAATACTGATACCTGCTTTTACGTCGTTGAGGGCGCCTTGGATAATATCACTGTATATCTGATTATCTACGACTTGACTGGTGATTTCAAGTGTTCGCAGTACCGGTATTCCTGATGACAACATCGTATCCATATTATCTGCAATACGAGAGAGATATAATTTTTTAAATAATTCCCCAAACATAGGGATACGTAATTTAAAACTATCAATACTGCGTCGTCCAACAATTGAACGAGATGATGTGTATAGATAGATACCAATAATTACCAAGAGTAGCAAAAAATATAAACCATAGTGAACCATAAAATTAGAGAGTCCAATTACTGCCCGAGTGTACAACGGTAATTGCTGACCTGTTTCAATTAATATCACAGAGAGTTTTGGAATGAGAAAAACAAGCATCATTACCATTACCGCAATAAAGGTAACCACAACGAATGCAGGATACACTAATGCATTACGTGTTTTTGTAGTTAATTCATATTGTCGTTCCAAATAATCTGCCAAGTATTGAAATGTTTCCATTAATTTACCTGATTCTTCACCTGCACGAACCATATTAATATAAAAATTAGAAAATACTGCAGGATGTTTTTCCATTGCGCCTGATATAGAAATACCTCCTTGTAAATCCCCTACTATAGATTGTAATGCAAATTTTATATGACGATCAGTGGTATTTTCTGCCATCAGACTGAATGCTTTTAATGCAGAGACTTGAGCATCAAACAATGCTGATAATTGTCGTGACATGATAACAACTGATTTCATGGAAACCTTATCAAAAAAAGCCAGTTTTCCACCCAATATTGATGTATTAGCCGCAGTTGTCAGAGACACGATAATAAACCCACGACGCTCGAGGGATTCTGTAGCTGTTTCGACATTAACTGCGTCGATTTGCCCTGTTTGTTGGACTCCTGTTGGAGTGATGATTTTATAAAGAAATAACATGGTATTAAGAAATTAATTGATCAAGCCCCGTAGGGTTTTGTGAATATTTTTTAGCATCATCGAGATTAATTTTGTTCTCACGAACTAATTGAATCAGTGATTGATTGAGTGAAACCATACCTTGTTCACTGCTGGTTTCGATAATGTTATCAATCTCATGGGTACGACCTTCACGAATGAGGTTTGCAACAGCACGATTATTGATTAACAATTCATAGGCAGGTATTCGTTTATTATCAGTGGTGACGATTAATCTCTGAGATAATATTCCTAATAGACTACTAGCTAATCCCATACGAACCTGAGATTGTTCTGTTTGATCAAATCCGTCAATAATACGGTCTATAGTTTGTGATGCACTGTTTGTGTGGAGTGTAGAAAATACAAGATGTCCTGTTTCGGCTGCTGTTACTGCTGTTCGAATAGTTTCACTGTTACGCATTTCTCCGATTAATATAACGTTTACATCTTCACGAAATACTGATTCCAAACCTGTTTTAAAATCATTTGTATCAATACCGATTTCACGTTGATGGATGAGTGATTGTTTTTCAGTGTGAATATATTCTACTGGATTTTCAATCGTTACAATATGTTCTTTGCGTTCTGTATTGATAATATCAATTAATGCAGCCAGTGTGCTGGACTTGCCCTGTCCTACCGGTCCCACAACGAGAAAGAAACCTTGTTTTGCTCGAGCGAATTCTGCTAATTTTTCAGGGAGACCAAGTTCTGCAAGTGTTTTAACCTGTCCAATAGTTCGCAATACAATAGCCAAATGCCCTCCAGTAATATATGCATGGCCTCGTAATCGCAGTTTTCCAATATAGTCATACGAAAAATCAATCTCACTGTGTTCGATGAGTTTTTGTGTAATTACTGATCCTGCCATAATGGTCAACATACCGGCTGTTTGATCCTTGGTATAGATTGGTAACTCTGGTAATTCGTGGAGCATTCCCTCTATTCGAATAATCGGATGTTTTCCTGTTTCAATATGAGCATCAGAAGCACCTTGAACTACTAATGCTTCACATAATGTTGTTAGTAATTGTTGATGAGTTTCCATATGTAATTAGTATACCAGGTAGTATAAAAAAACACTACCGATAGTGATAGTGTTTTTTTATAATGTGTTTACTTCGCTCCATGGAATGAGTCCTGCCATACTTTTCAGTACTGCATCCTGTCGCATAGATATCATACCTTGATTTTTTTTCAAGTATTCATTAATCACTGGTTCTGTAGGGTCTTTGAGAATTATTTTTTGGAGTTCTTTGTCTACAGTAAATAATTCAAAGCATCCGAGTCTACCATGTGTTCCTGGATTTGATTTATCATCAGAGAGTTCTGAAATTTCCTTGGTCAATGGTAGTTTTGCGAGATATTGCTGATCTAGATCTGATAATTCATGTTTAATAATTGGTATCCATGTTTCATCAATAGCTATTTTTTTACCAGCTCCTGGTTTTAATTGAGCAACCATACGTTGCCCTAAGCTCATAATGAGCGTAGGAGCAATGAGATATGGATCAATACCCATATCAATCAATCGTGGAATCGCACCAACAGCATTATTTGTATGGAGTGTCGCAAATACGAGATGTCCTGTGAGAGCTGCATTAATAGCCAGTTCTGCAGTTTCTTTGTCGCGGATTTCTCCAACCATAATTACATCTGGATCTTGACGCAATATTGATCGCAATCCTGTCGCAAATGTATACCCAATCTCTGGACGAACTTGAGATTGATTCATTCCTGGAATATTGTATTCTACTGGATCTTCTAATGATACTACGTTTAATATTTCACGATCTAATTCGTTGAGCATCGAATACAGTGTCGTCGTTTTTCCTGCTCCTGTAGGTCCTGTGATGAGTATCATACCATATGGCTTCGTTAATGCATTTCGTACAGCAACAATATGTTCTGGTGTCATACCTAATTCATCTAATTTTTTAAGTCCTTTTCCTGGGTCGAGAATACGAATTACTGCTTTTTCTCCGAAAAATGTTGGGAAAATAGAAACACGGAAATCAATTTTTCGTCCACTAACGTTTGCCATAAAACGACCGTCTTGAGGTTTGCGTTTTTCATCCAATTTTAAATTAGAGAGACTTTTAATCTTTGCGATGAGTGCACTATGCATAGAACGTGCGACTCGTAAACTGGTATACAGTTTACCATCTACACGAAAACGGACTTTAACCTCTGTTCCTGTATGTTCGATATGAATATCTGATGCTCCCCCATCTACTGCATTACGTACCATAACACTGATGGTTTTTGTTGCTGGAGCGTCTTCGACCAGTATTCCTGTTGAATTATTTACAGCTGTATCTGTATCAGATTCTGATGCAACATCGAGCACATCATCCTGCGCAAATCCTACAACATCACCTCCGTCTGTTCCTGCTGTGTCGCTGTATCCACCATAGGCTTCTACTGCTGTTTTATAATCAGCATACGAAATAATAAATATATCAAAAGGAATATTTGTTTTAGAGGTGATAAACTGTAATGCATTTTTAACAGATAGATCAGATGGATCTAATACTCCTACATCTAATGTTCCATCATGAAACCCCAGTGGTACAATACGGTAATTTTTTGCAGCGTCTTCGGGAATATATTTTAAAGCTTCGATAGATACTAGACCATTCTCTAATGTTTTTACAGGTACTCCAAAATACTCTGACTTGGCAGAGATGATTGCATCATTAGGTATTTTCATAGCCTCTAATGCTTTATCCAGATCACCATTCATCGTTTTTGCTTTTTCAAGTACTTCTTCTACTTGATAACGATTCATGACTCCTGATTTTACGAGTAGTTCTAAATATCCCATAATTATAAATTAGTATATCACAGTTATTTATAAACAAGCAATACTATAAATGTGTACAAGGACATTTTTCGTGATTATGTTTTCGTGCAGGACAAATTTCACGACCATAAGAAATCATATAGTATGCCATATCAGTCCATTGGTGTTTCTCTATCAATTGTTTTAAATCAGATTCTATTTTATTAGGGTCTGTATAATCTGTCAGATGATGATTAATTGCAAATCGTTTTACATGTGTATCAACAGCAATACCTGATTGTATATTAAAAGCATTACCGAGTACTACATTAGCTGTTTTTCTCCCTACCCCAGAGAGTGTGATGAGTTCGTCCATTGTTTGCGGTACTGTGGCTCGAAAATTTTCTACTAATTGCTGTGCGCATTCTATAATTCGTTTTGTTTTAGATTTATAAAATCCTGTAGTAAAAATAATTTTCTCTACATCGTGATGATGTGCCCGTGCAAGTAATCCTGGTGTTGCATATTTTTTAAATAATACTGGTGTCACGCGATTCACCTGAGCATCAGTACACTGTGCAGAGAGAATCACTGAAATGAGTAATTCAAACGGATTAGCATAGGTCAACATTGTTTTTCGTACAGGAAAAAGCCCAGCCAAGGTTTTCATAATTTTCTGCATACGTTTTTTTCTAATGGTCAGTAATTCTGGTTTCATAGGAGTACTATAAACTAAATCACCATAAAAGGCGAAACCGTAGGTTTCGCCTTTTATGGGTTATTGCTATTTTCGCAAAAGTTTTAAGATCTCATCTAATTTTTCTGTTTCAATCCGAGCGAGTCTGACTTGGAGTTCTTCGATTTCTTGTTTTGCTTCGAGATTGGTTTGATAGTCGGCTTGGGCTTGTACACGATCTCTGTCTGATGCTCTGTTTTGAGACATCATAATAATCGGCGCAGCATAGGCAGCCTGGGTAGAAAATACGAGATTGAGTAATATGAATGGAAACGGATCCCAATGATTCATAATACCAACCACATTGAGTACCATCCAGATAATAACAAATATACTTTGTATAATGATAAAATTCCATGAACCCATTCCTGTAGCTACACGGTCAGCTAATCGTTCTCCCCATGTTCGCTCATCCTGGTGAGCATCGTGCCAATTTTTTATTTGTTGTTCATTATTCATAAATATTACTGTTGTTTAGATATTGATAATGCGAGTGCGACCAATTGTTTTACTCCATCTAATGTTTGTGCCCCACAGAGAAATCTCCCAGGATGACAAAACTGTGCATCAGATACTCCTGAGACTTTTTCAAGTTCTGCACCGGTCAATCCTGCCCAACTTTCCGGAAATGGAACTCTGGCTTCAAACGTTACAGGATGTTTACGGATAATTTCGGCTTTCCATGTACCGCTACGAGGTTCTGGATAAATAACAAACAATGGCTCTGGGAATTCTGATAATTTAATCCATATTGATCGTT
>CAZYHU010000004.1:7552-13267 GCA_964647175.1 uncultured Candidatus Saccharibacteria bacterium | reverse complement strand
CAAATACCAATACTGATTTGTCAGGACTTTGTTCATACCACGATACGGCTTGTTCATAGGCTTGGTATAATGCATTTTGTGTATGAACTAACTTGGAAACAAAAATCCTGGTAATACGAGCCGCTTCATTGAATGACTGTAACTGGGCTTCTTCTCCATTGTCTTCGAATATTGTCGGATTAAAAACATTTAATAATGTATTAAATCCAGCAATTCCCACATCATCAAAATTCATTTCTTTGATCAAGTCCTGACCATTATCTGCAGCATCAATAGGTGAAATAAAGAACTTGTCGATATCGTTGTGAACTTTATCACATACACATAATTCACGACCATAATGTTTCCAGATTAATCCTGCAGATGCATAGAATATCCCATTATCACGAGTCCCTGCGCGACCGCTCTGGTGATGATCATAGCGACCGAGATTATCATCATATACATCTCCAACATCAAATACAATATCTCCCGCAGAGATTACTAATGGATCACGACTGCGTGACAGTGTCCACGACTGCCCACGTTTTGTTAATACTTCTTGTAAAATAGCATAGGCAACAATATCATCTGCATGGTAGCCTCCATTATGGGTAACTAATTTTTTCATATGAAATATATTATATCACAATTATGACTTGGGTACAAAAAAACTGGTATAGATACGCTCAATAATCCAAACCAATATCCCACCACAGAGATATGCAATTAAATCTCTGATATCAAATACTGAGCCGAACAGTTTTGTAATGAGAGTACTGTTTAATACAGTACCATGAAAAATTTGTAGAAATTCGAGCGACCATAATAGCCATACTACAAAAACCAATACATGTTGTTTACTGTATCCTGTAATTATTCTGATGAGACTGTATAATGTAATAACACTAAACACATCACCTCCGTAGTAGTCTAATAAACTACCATCATGAATAAAAAATGTCGATATAACCACAATAAAAAACGATACTACTATCAGACTACTATAAAAATAATTACTCTGTTTCATATCGTTTTTTATAAATAATTAATCCAAGAATAAATTCAGCACCCACATCATTAATGCCAGAACAATTGAACCAATAATTGCAGCATTAATAGTAGAGATCATAAATCCTGATACAAAGAAGCTAATCAACCAAAAACAAAATACATTAATAATAAACCCGAAAAATCCAAGTGTTAAAATATTAATCGGAAAAGCCAATATCGTGAGAATAGGTTTAATAGTAATATTAATCAATCCAAAAATAGCCCCTGCAATGAGTGCGGTCGTAAACGATACCACGGTAATCCCTGGAACGATATAGGTTAATATAACTAATGCGACAGCAGTTCCTAACAGTTTTAATAGTAGATTAATCATAAAAAATAAATTATTAGTCGAATAATTGTTCGCAGACGATTTTCACATCTGCTCCATCGGCGCGACCCTTGAGGTCTTTTAAGACTGCGCCAATGAGTATACCGATTTTAGACTTGTCAGTAATTCCTAATTCAGATTTTTTAGATTCTGCATAGGGTTTGATTTCTGATTGAATCATTAATGTAGGGAGAAATTCTGCTAATATTGCTAATTCTAATTGCTCCGATTCTGCGAGATCTGCTCGCCCACCTGAAGTGAATTGATCGATACTGTCTTTGCGGCGTTTTGCCTCACGAGTAATGACAGTAATCACCTCTTCATCTGATAATTCTGATTGTGGCGTGCGTCCTGTAGCGACCAATTCATTCATAAATGCCGTAGATAATCCACGAACGACGGTTAATCGAACTGAATCCCCTGATTTTAATGCATCTTTGATAGAATCCTTGATTGTTTGTTGTAATGACATATACATCTATGGTATCATATCTGCATATGAATACAACTCTTATTATTATCTTTCTCGTTATTATTATTGGATTACTGATTTATATCAGTTTTATTAAAAAACCAGAAATCCCAGAAATCAAAACAGACGATACAGGCTTAAAATTAATCCTCCAACAGCTCAATGAATTCGGGCGAACAGTGGATCATAATATCAGTCAATCTAATCAAGTCGTTCAAAAATCTCTGGAAAATCAATCATCAGAATCTCAAAAATTAATCCGTGAAATTACTCGAGAATTAACCGAAGTAAAAGAAAGTAATAAACAAGTAATGGGTTTTACCGAACAATTAAAATCATTACAAGAAATCCTAAAAAACCCAAAACAACGAGGAGTATTGGGTGAATATTATCTGGAAACATTACTGAAAAATGTATTACCTCCTAATTCATTCCAGATGCAGTATGGATTTGCCAATGGTGAAATCGTAGATGCAGTAGTATTCATCAAGGATAAAATTATTCCTATCGACAGTAAGTTTTCACTGGAAAATTATAATAAAATGGTAGAAATGACTGATCCAGTAGAGAAAAAAAGACTTGAAACACAATTCGTTAACGATCTAAAAAACAGAATTGCAGAAACCTCAAAATATATTAGACCATCTGAAAACACTATGGATTTTGCATTTATGTTTATTCCCCACGAGGCTATCTATTATGATCTATTAACGAACAAGGTTGGAGCATTGCGAGATGAATCAGAAAATTTAATCCAGCGTGCGGCATCTAAACATCATGTGGTAATTGTTTCTCCGACGAGTTTTCTGGCATATTTACAAACAGTTCTCCAAGGATTAAAAGCAATGCAAATCGAAGAAACCGCCAAAGACATTATTAAACGAGTAGATGAACTTGGTAAGCATTTAAAAGTCTATGAAGACTATCACAGTAAAATGGGTAATTCATTAACGACTACAATTAATCATTATAATGCATCTAACAAAGAACTCCGTAAAATCGACAAAGACGTTATCCGTATTACCGGTAATGCTATTGGTATCGCAGAATACAGTATCGAAAAACCAAACGGAGATGATGAATAAAAAATAACCATGTAAAAACCCTGTTCTTTTGAACAGGGTTTCCATATTGTGGACTTTTGGGTTCGTACTCATTTTAAATGATTACTTACTCTTGTCCGATTTTTTCTCAGCCTTGCGATTTTTTTTTGCTTCGCGTTGCTTTTTGCTGAGTTTTTTTTAGCGAGTACCAAGTTATTATAACCTGCAATACTCTATTGAGTTATATCCTGGCTATGGCGTGCATATTTTGTTATGCGGTGCCAGGTCTGTCTTTTTGAATAAGTTTATACCAACCAATTGCTATGTTGCCTCCAAGTAAAAACGGAGACTTGGGTTGTATATAACTATTCAAGACAGAAATCACAAAGACATCTCTCATTACCACAAGGATAATGAGCGCCAAATAACAATAAGTAATACCACAGAAATTATCGGTACAAGCCGATACTCCACACTACACTCTCGTTATTTCGCAGACCGCGAGATCTCGATTCCTTTGTGATTTCTATCTTGAATCACTTGTTTTAATGAACTCTAACTATATTAGCATAATTATAAATAAATGTCAATAGTCTCTCCAGATACTTGAAATAAAGCTGGGGAAAACTTTTAACCCTTAAAAACAACAATGTAGACTATAGCAAACCTACGTAATAGCGCAAGGATATCAGTATATCACAGTCCCCCATTATTGACAATATATCCACAGGTTTTCAACAACACCAAATAACACTTGTAAAATAAGCGTTATTTGGTGTAAATTCGATGTTATTTTTTATTTATTTGGCACTGGTTTTAAATTGCGGAATAAATGCACTCGATCCAAAGGTTGTTTGAGTTGCAATATTAAGGATACTGATAACTGATAGCATGATAATTAATGCTCCCAGAGACCATAATATGTAATTACGAGCCTTGATTCGTTCGGCTTCAGAGTCTGATTTATACAGATATATTACGAGATTATACATAAACCACAATGCAGCAAGAGCTACCATAGCTGGTAATGTCGTTTTAGACATAAAATTTGTAATGGTATATACGAATCCACGTAATGTATTTGCTCCACCGCCTGCAGATCCACCATAGCTAGCCGCAAATCCAATATCAGTTCCAGCTACCAATCCAAATGTATTAGAAACTAATGCAATAATCCCCCACATACTAATCATAATAAATAATATGATGAGATTGACGGTAATAGACTGACGTAACTGAGCTCGTTTTTCGATAGACTGTTCCAGTATAAAACGAATTACCTGATACATAAATATAACCCCTGCAAGAGAAACGAGTATCGGAAAAGCTGAAGTAATTATAAATTGTACCAGTTTTACCCAACCATTCACTGTTGCTGATTGTGTCTGTGCATGACTGATCAATGGTAAGGCAAATAAACTGATTCCAGAGATTATTGAAACAGATATATATGAATATATAAGATTCCAAGTTTTTTCATACATCCATTATAGCTAAAAACAAAATAATGAGCAACTATTTAAAAACAAGTAATAAAAAACCACCCAATCTCTGTCATAAAACGAGAGATGGGTGGTGTAGGTTATTTTTTTGTAATAAACTTTATCCAACCAGAGATTTTTTCCTCTGATGGGTGGTTATGGAAATATTCTTCTGCAGATAGTTTCCAAAAACCTGGCAATAGATCTGGTGATTTTTCATCTCCTGGCTCTAGTTTTTCAACTAGGTCACCATTTGATACATCAACCTTGGTCGGCAATAAGAACCTATACTTTGCATCCTTTGGAACCTCAAAAGATTCTGTTTTACATCCTTTGTTGATAGTAAAGGTATATAAAGTCTCATTATCTGTTTCTGTTTTTACCACCTTTCCAGATGTTGTATCTGGAATATGATTACCATTTGCAATATCATGTTCTTTTTTGTTTTCAGACCATGAATCAGAAACCTTATAGATTGATTTTTGAACTGTTCTTGAAGCAAGCCAAAAACTTTGAGGTATGAATAACCAAGACATAAAAGTAAGTACAAGAATAGTCGGTATTAAAATACCAATTTTCCACCCTAGACCAGATTTCCAAAGTTTTTGAAGTGTTTGAATCCATCCTGGTAATTCATGTTCTTTTTTTTCTACTTTAATGGTTCCCGTACCAGTTTCTGAATTATCTTTTTTCTTTTTACTATTTATATATGAAATAATACCAAGTTTTAGTAAAGCAAATGGAATATACAATATCAATAAAATTATTAATACAAATATTCCAAGTGATACATAAATCATAACTGGGTCATGATTCTTTATTCCAACAAAGAAGATAGTTGCTAATACCGAAAATAGTGATATAGCGATCCATTTTACAATGGTTTTAATTGAACTACTTAATGAGTCCCAAAAATTCATAAATCCTGTAAGCATATTAAATTTGTTTTAAATGTGATGAAAAAAAATTATTTACCTTCTTTTTTTAATTCTTCTTTAGGTAAATCTGTTTCTAAATTTACATTTTTTAAGAGATCTGCGACGTTACTAACATTTAAACCTCCTGGTTTGTATTTATCCATAACTTCTGCTAATAAGTGTAGATTAGGATTACCTCCTGCATTTTTAATTGCTCTTAAATAATCACCAGTACCTTTAGATCTTGCCATATCAGCAATTGCGTCCGCACGAGCTAATCTAATTTTACCCAATACCTTACCATCTATTTCCTTCTTTTTTTCAATAAAATCAGTTTCTGCATCTATTGTTCTTTTTTCCTGATCTTGTTGTGCTAAATAAATACTAGCTGCGGATTCTTTTAATTTTTTTGCATTTTCTCCAGAAATTTCTACTTGAA
>CAZYHU010000004.1:0-7542 GCA_964647175.1 uncultured Candidatus Saccharibacteria bacterium | reverse complement strand
CTAATACCTTTTGACATAACGTCCAAAATAGTACCGTTTTTATCAATTGAACCTCCATTATCAATATAAAATTTTTGTGAGGCTTTATGAATTGGATTTTGACGAATAATATCAGAAGCTGAAGATGTTGCAATACTTTCAAATGTAGCAAAAGCATTTCCGGATTTTACGTGAGCAATATATGGATTCACGCATTTTGCACGAATCACAAACTGTACCATGGTTGGGATATTGTTAATATCTTCTTGGTCAATAACCTCAAACGCATACGGAAAATAAGAACACACATAATATGGAGAAATTTCTGTTCTTAATTTAATTTGTTCTCCTAATTTTGTACCTCCAACAAACTGTCTAAATTCTACTGGTCTATTTCCAATCCTTTTTTGACCTGTTGCATCCTGAAAAAAGATAACACCTGTTTCAGTGAACAATCTACTTTCTATATCAGGTAGTGCATATTTTGGTTTGTTTAAAACCATATCCTCTTTGTCTGTATCTGACAAAATTGGTGCTACTCCTTTGAAATGAGCAAGAAAATTCACTACATCATCGACTGATAATTCATTTTCTGGATTAGGAATAACCCACCATTTGTCTGATTCGTGAGACCAATCTTTTTTGTCTGGCAATAATTCATGTAGGAAGCAATATCCTTTCATGGCTAACATAAAGCTGTGAAATTTGTTCCCTGCATTGATAATTACTGCACGACTTTCTTTTGGTCTAAATGCTAAGCCATTAGGAAAAAAATCTCCAAAAAATCCTAGATCAACCTCTCCTTCTTGGGCATTTGCGAAATAATCCATGACCCTGGGAAGTATAAAACTTTCCATAAAACTACTTTTTGTACTCATATTATTAGTTATTTAATTTATAAAATACTGTTTTTATTAGAGAACCCGCTTCGCGGCGATACATCTAATTAATTCATTATATATTATAGCAAATCCACAGAAAAAGTCAAGGTATTACTTGACTTTTTCTGTGGATTATTATTTTGTATAAAAACCATTATTTTCCAACAATTGTACCAATAGTATTGGCAACTAATTCTGCAATAGCATATGATCCCAGTATTACTGCCCCACCAATCAATGTCCATTTCAGAGATTCACGGGCTTGTTTTAAGGCTTCTGGATTACCACGAGCTAATACGAATTTAATACCACAATAAATCAGCATTATGATAAATATTGGTACTGCAATTGGTAAAACAACATTTGTTACTATGGCAGCTAAAATCGCAGGAATACTGTCGAATTTTAAGGGGTTTTTTAGTGTAATTACTGTACCACCTCCTGATGTTCCTGTATTGCCGCCATTACCATTTGAGTTACCTGTATTTCCTCCACCATTACCATTGTTACTTCCTGTATTACCTCCACCATTACCAGAACCTGTTGTTCCGTCTGCATTTACACTTGATTTTGCTTTCAACTCTGCAATTTTTGCTGCTGTTGGTGCTGTAGTACTGATTGTTCCTGTTCCATCAGAACTGGTGATAATATAACTAAACGGAGCGATTTGCCCTGATGTATGCTCCATAATCATCAGTCTATAGGCTTTGTTTGGTTTCAGTATGTTTCCTGTTTTGAGAAAAAGTTTAAAAGTTAAAGGGTCTTTTATTTGCATATTTGGGATAAGTGCCGCATTAAGACCAAAGTCTTTTACGTCAACAATATCTGCAATATTCGTAGAATATTTAGGAAAATATGTTTTCATCGTATATACAGAACCTATTTGATTATCATCTGTGAGGTCGTTTATCGACACCGTAACAGTGGCTTTATTTTCTACTGCTGTAGGAAAAGGAGGGATCAAAGACATTGTTGTTTCGATCTGTTGATTAAAATAAGTATTACCCGTTAATTGTATTGAACTAAACGAAATATTTGATTTAGTAAATGCAGCAAAAGCACTGTTTGTTATAAACAGAGAACCAATTATTAATATTCCCAATGTAAAGATTTTTTTCATATAATTAATTATATCAGAATTATTTCAAACTGGCTAAATCGAGCAATACATATTTTTTGGCATCATCTCCTAATACTGCATTTAATACCGTTGCGACAATCATCCATGAAATCAAGATTACCACCAATCCTATCATGACTTGGAAGAATCGCTGTTTATATTTCATAATATCGATAACATTACTATCTGGTTTTTTCTGATGCCATACCATTTGCATTCCTGTGACTGCTGCCATAATTGCAATACATGGTAATAATAATACCAATAAAAAGTTTGCAACATTTGCAATTAATTGCATTAAATGATTAAAACGGCATCGTGTGGTGATATCACCCTGCGCCGTACAAGGAACCAATGAAGCAGTACTGCCAAATATACTCCATCCTGATGGTGTTGGTTCTCCGATATTGGTTGGATATTGATAACTGAATATTCCACCCTGGCCACTGTTATCAGTTCCTGCAGGACTTGGACCAAACGGTGATGTTTTTACAGGATCAGTCGTAGTTACAGGACAATCTGTCCCTGTGGTTTTTATTTTATACACAGGACTGATTAATGTATCTGTAATGGTATTACGGAGTGTGTATACATAATCCGTACACGGAGTCAGCCCTGTAATAGTTTGCGACCATGATTGTTTCGTGAGAAAATTAACTGAGATATTATTTAATAATACAACCGTTTGAGTGATATTAGTAGCATCCGTACCAAATAATAAATTCACGCTGTATTTACCTGATTTATTTACCTCGAGCAATCCTGATAATATTGCTGTGGTATCAGTCATTGTTATAGAATCAGTTCCTGATGGGAAAATATCTGAAACAGTACCTGCGGGAGCCTTAGGCAGTGTTACCGTAGTTCCAGTATTGATAGCCGTAGTCGGAATATCGAGACTTGCGCCACTGATCGGATAATGATTACTACTACGGAATGGATTGAGATATGCGCTGATATCGAGATTCCCCGGATCTACGTCTTCTTTTACTTGGACACTGTTAAAATACAATGTTGTCCCTGCTGTAATATATTTACTGGGGAATAACATATTTTTAAAAGCAATATTGTTTGAATTTGTATTAGCATAAGTATCATTTCTAAATGACAATTGATAGGTTCCTGTTTTTACTGCTGTGACAGAGCCTTTTAGTACGGCTATTTTTGTAACTGGGTCGTATGATTGTAATTGGATAACAACATTCGGAAATACGGTTCCTACAGGTGGTGTAGTTGATTGGTTAGGATCAATTACTGTAAGTAGTACTGGTGTGAGGTAGGTTTTCGTTGTTCCAGATACCCATACCGGAGTAATCGTGAGCTGTCCTGGATTAATATTACTTAATTCTATAACTGGTATAGTAGGTGGATCAGGAAAAATTTCTGTTTGTTTTGTTTTTACTTTTCCTAAATCAATGAAAGAAGCATATAGCAATTGCTGAGGTTTTTTACCGGTTATTGGATTAATTACTGCCTGACTATTTTCAGCTGCGATTGTATAAGAACCTGTTTCATACACGGTTACAGTTCCCTTGATTTGCAGTTTTTTAGTAGCTACATCATATGATTGTATTTCAATCGTAATATCAGGATTGGGAACAGTTTGGGCAGCTACTGGATGTACACCAAACAATGCTATACCAGCAACAATAATTACTATCGATTTTTTAAAAAAATTAATCATGGTTATTCTTGTTCGGTTGCCTGATTTAATCTGGTAGACATATCAGACATCCAGTTACTATATCCTGTATTTGAATCGATGAGTCCAGAATTAATTCCCGCAATAGTCTCACGTAATACTGATGTCGTTACAGATTTATCAGGATTCCAGAAATTACCAGAAATAATTGCAGAATTATAAATGAGTCCACGAACAGCATCATCTGCTGGTGGATTTGCTAATAAATCTCTGCGTGCAGGAGCAATATAGTTAGTACTGATATAATTAGCAATAAACTGATTACTGGTCATCTCTGGTAATACACGAACAGCGAGATTAGTGTTTTTAGAAAACTTGTTAATTCCCCATCCATACATATCACCGTAGACCATTTTTTTACCACCTGTTTTAAGACTTGGGATATAGGTAATATCCATATTGAGGTTTGGATTTTTTTCTGCAATCGTCGGTAATTCACTGGCGAGTCCAATATAGAATGCCAGTTTCCCAGCGGTAAATAGTTTCAAATCATTTTCAAGTCCATTATTCCATGAATACTGATCTGAGGTAGGATCTGCAAAACTGGTATAAAAACCAAACACATTACTGGCGAGGTTACTGTATTCTGCAGAACCTAATGTCACCTGTAGTTTACCTGTTTGTGGAACGATCGTCGTAATTGGATCTCCTGTTTGCAAGATTAATGTCGTAATAATTTCTGGGAGATGTGTAATGTTGTTAGATGTTCCCATAGCAATCATCGAGCTCTGTAATACTCCGGTGTCAGATTTTTTAGTGAGTACGGCATTTCTATCAATGAGTTCCTCCCATGTTTTCGGTGGGCTCACGATAAAATTATCAGACAAAATATCACGATTCACGTACATAACGAGCGGATCAATGAGCATCGGAAATCCAACAATACCATCAGGTAACATGAATAGTTTTACTTGATCAGCAAAAGTCTCTTTGAATGTTTTTTGTGGGAAACTGGTATACGGAATAGTTAATAATCGAGACCGTTGTTTAATAATATTTTCTGGAGTAATCATAAAAATATCAGGACCAATTCCAGATGCAAAAGCATTCACGAGATCAGTATCAAATGTTGCAGGTTTTTTCTCAGTATAAGTTACACGGAGATCTTTGTGTACGGTTGATAATCCATCGAGCAAATCTTTCATGTCACGATATGGTAATGTTCCCCATACGGTCAGATTACCTGAGAGTACTGTTGGATCAGTATTCGTAGTCGTTCCCTTGTTTAATGCAAAAATCCCCAGTGCAATTACGACACCGAGACCAAATACTGATAACAGTACGATTTGAAATATGTTTTGTTTTGACTTGTTATCCATACAATAAAAATTAAGTTAGTTTTTGAAATATTTTTCCATAGTGATGATCTCCAGTACTACCGAGATCTGATACATGAGCAAATCCCGACATCGTTACCAGGTTGGTTATCTCATTTGGCGAAATAATACTGTCACGATGTGGTCCCATACCAGAAAATGAATCAATCCAATCAATAATAACCAGTTTACCATTTGGTTTTAATAATCTGGCAATTTCTCGCAAGGCTCCCTGTTTATCTGAGATTTGAAAAAAAACATTGGAACAAAAAACCATATCAATAATACCTGTGTCGATAATAATACCGTTACTGTGTTCAATATCACCCACAATAGGAGTAATATTCATAATCCCTCGTTCTCGTAGATCATTAGATAATCTCGTAATAACATCAGGTAAAATATCCAGTGCAAAAATATGTCCCGTAGTTCCAATATAGGGACTCATAGCAATAGCAAAAGTTCCAATACCAGATCCGATATCAACGATGTGCATTTCGGGTAGTAACCCGATTTGTTGGACGATTTTTTGTGGATCTAAAAACATAATAATAGTATAAACTAATACTTATAAATTGTTAACTAAACGAGCTACAATGATATCATTATCAGATAACCCACCGATTGCATGTGTATACAATGTGAGCGTTACTCGATTATAACTGATAGCAATATCTGGATGATGTCCCTCTGTTTCTGCAAGTTTTGCAACCGTGGTGACGAATTTCATTGATTGTTTAAAATTAGCAAAGAGCCAAGTTTTTTGCAGAGATGTAATAGTTTTTTTACTGGTGACGATTTTTCCTAATTTCCAGCCCTCCAGTTTTGGTAATGATTGTTTTACCATGGCGATTTTCAGTGGTTTTAAATTTGGACTCTCACAAGAAATACAATGTTTTTGTACTGGTGTTTTTTTCATATGGAATAATTATAGCATAGTTTTATAATAAAACATCCCAAGTTTCCTTGAGATGTTTTATTAATTATCCTTTGATTTCTACTCCCATTGAGCGAGCAGATCCACGGATGATTTTTTTAGCTGATTCAATATCACCATGACAATTCAGATCTGCTACTTTGATTTTCGCGAGTTCTGTTAATTGTGCGTCGGTGATTGATCCTGCTTTTTTACGAGTATTATTTCCTGATCCTGATGTGATTCCTGCTGCTTTCTTGAGCATTGCAGAAACAGGTGGAGTTTTAATAACGAAATCAAATGATCGGTCATCGTAACAAGTCATTGCAACTGATACCATTTCCCCCATTGATCCGGCAGTTTGATCGTTGAATTGTTTAATGAATTCTCCGATGTTTACTCCAGCTTGTCCGAGTACTGGTCCCAGTGGTGGTGCAGGAGTAGCTTTACCTCCTACGATTTGTAGTTTGAGGTTTTTAGTGATTTTTTTAGCCATAAATTATAAGTAGTTTTGTAAATAATGAATGAACAAATGAAGCGTTGTTCAGGTTCTTTTAGTTTAGCGTAACATCGTATACTATACAGATTTCACGGAAAAAGTAAAGATATACTAGTTTATTGGTTTTTCGATTCCCAAGTGTTCATAAGCCTTGTCCAATGCTATACGTCCACGCATGGTTTTTTCGATAAATCCTGTTTGAATGAGATAGGGTTCGATAACATCCTCGATGGTTGATTCTTCTTCTCCTGTTCCTGCTGATAATGTCTTGATTCCGACTGGTCCACCCTTGAAATTATTGATTAATACATCGAGTAGTTTACGATCGGTACCTGATAATCCGTATTGATCAATACCAATCATATCCAGTGCCTCGCGGACGATACTGCTGGTAATCGGCATATCTGGATGAGTAATCTCTGCATAATCTCGTACACGTTTTAATAGATAATTCGCTGTTCGAGGAGTCTTGCGACTGCGTTTTGCAATTTCTAAATACGCATCAGACTCTAAATCAATACCCAATTTCCCTGCCGAGTTTTGTAATATTTTTGCAATCTCTGTATCTGAATAAAATTCCAAGTGATGCACGCCACCAGAAAACCGACTGCGTAGTGGTGCCGACATGAGCGATATGCGTGTGGTTGCAGCAATCAATGTAAACCCTGATAGATTTAATTCCACTGTTCGAGCTGATGGACCCTTGCCGATGACGATATGTAATACTCCTGATTCGAGTGCCGGATATAATACCTCCTCGATCATTTTGTTTAATCGGTGAATCTCATCGATAAACAATATGTCGCCGACTTGGAGATTCGTGAGAATACTGGCCAGATCTGCAACACGTTCGATTGCAGGACCTGAAGTGATTTTTAATACTCGTCCTGTTTCGTGTGCGATGAGGTGTGCCAATGTTGTTTTCCCAAGTCCAGGAGGTCCATAGAACAAAATATGCTCTGGAATATGTCCACGTTTTTTAGCTGCGAGAAGTAATATTTTCAAGTTATTTTTAATACTTTCCTGACCGATATAATCGTCCCATATTTTCGGACGTAATTCACTGTCTAAAAAACTCTGACTGGCAGATGGAGGAATTACCTTGTTTTCATTATTACCTGTATTTAAT
>CAZYHU010000003.1:0-21841 GCA_964647175.1 uncultured Candidatus Saccharibacteria bacterium | reverse complement strand
AATTAATTGTTCACGATAGTCTGCATTATTAATTTGCTCTGGAGATATTTTTTTCTTAAACAATATGATGATACTTTTTTTCTCAGATTGTAATTTTTTTAATTGCTCTGCAATAATTGCGAAACACATTCGTTTTAAAATATTTCGCTCGTGTGCTTTACCTAACACTTTTTTGGAAATTACGACTGCGTATTTTTGAATACTGTCATCACTGGTTTTGATAATAATTTCACCCACTGAAAAAACAATATGCTTACCACGGAGGTAATTCATAAATTCACTTTGTTTAATTTTCAGTGTTGCTGGTATCATAAAATTTTTTATTTAAAACAATCCTTACTTATCACGACTTTGTCTGAGTACCACAATATTTTTCTCGTGAAAAATTTGTTCCCGCTCGGCTACCCGCCTGCGCGAGGCACTCATACAAAGTGTGATTTCGACAGATTGTTTTATACAATATCCTTACTCTACATAATCTACACCACCATCAGAAAACGGATGACATCGTAGTATGCGACGAGTTGTGAGATAGGTTGCGATGAGAAAACTTTTTTGTTTGTATGCAGTCTTTGCATATTCCGAACAGGTTGGATGAAATCTGCATGATTGTTTTTTTAGTGGTGAAATATATTTTTGATACAATGTTATCAGGTACATCATGATTGTTTTCATACTACGTGAGTGTCAATACAAACTGTTCTAACATCGTCCACATATCTCCCCCATCTCTGCGTAACTGATGATACAGATCAATCAGTGTTTTCATCTGTTTGAGTGCATTTGTTTTTTCAATTCTATCTTTTGATGCTTTTGCGTAGATGTCTTTGTATTTCCAAAACAGTATTCCGTGAATGGCTTCTGGTTCGTGATTACTCTCTCGCAATTGCATTAAATTGATCCACAGTTTCTTGCGATCACGAGATTGCAGGTAATTTGCAATCGTAAACGGTGAAATTTTCTCGACTGCTTTTACACTTGTAAACTTGATGAATTGGAAACTGTTTGGAGATAGGCTTGGATGATTTTTAAAAGTTTTATCAGCGATTGATTGTAGTTTTTTAGATTCTCCAGCCAGTACACTGTCGCACGATATGAGAAAACAGTTTTGTGAAATAATACAATCGGCAGCAATTTCAGGGAGTAATTCTGCATCAATATCTGCGATGAGATACAGTTTCGGATCACCGAACAATGTACCGTTCACTGCAAAACCTGTCAGGGTTTGATGATTGAGTTCACTGAAACCGCATTGGTATACATCGGTATAGGTTTTTTGCAAGCCTTGTTTGAGACTTGTATATTCAGTATTTCGTTTTCCGCTGGTTACGACTAACATAACCGTACTCTACCATAAAAACACATAATAAAAAACTACCCTTGAGGTAGCTTTTTAGAACCGAAGAACTTGCGGACACTTGATTTATATACTGCATAATCCGCACAGAGATTAGTAATAATCCGCTCATATCGAGGAATTACTCCATATGACAAGATCAAGAATAACACAACACCGAGCAATAGAAACGACCCAGATCCCAGTACAATCCCAACTCCGAAATACATCATGAGCATTCCCGTCATACCAGGATGACGACTGTATTTATATGGCCCCACAGCAAATTCATAACACGTACTCATAAAAGCCTGATTAAAGAACGATTTACGAGAACGCTCAGCAATAAATAACAATATCGTTCCACTGAGAATCAACAGAAAGCCGAGCGGCATCCCCGCAACTGATCCAGATTCTAAAAACCGCAATGGCAAGAATTTATACACAACAACCCCCAATCCAAACATACATAAAAATAGTAATGGAATATGCGTCATAATGTGAAACAATTGTTTTTGTTCGGTACTCATATAGTGATATCGTATACCTAATGGTTAGAAAAGTAAATAAAACCACCTCGCGGTGGTTTTATTTTAGATCTATTTCTCGCCCCAATTGTCGGTAATATTCAAACTGACAGATAGTGGTACATCGGTCTTGATAGACTGAAATGACCGCTCCAGTACATGTTCCATTTCATCACGGATGATTTCACTAGCTCTGTCTGCAAAACTTGGATTGATTTCAAAAACCAATTCATCATGGATTTGCATAATCATAACTACCTCTGACTGTAGATTTTCACGAATAATCCTGTTATGGACATGGATCATAGCCAGTTTAATAATATCAGCAGCTGTTCCCTGCACGGGTGCGTTTGCTGCAGCACGTTCTGCCATGGCGACAATATGCGGCATACCTGTGCTGATTTCGTTAAATACGCGTCTGCGACCAAATAATGTTTCTGTGTATTTATGTTTTTTCGCAAAAGCAATCGTTTGTTCCATATAATGTTTCACCATTGGGAACTGGGCAAAATACGCATCATGATAAGTAATGGCTTCGGATCGGGGGATACCGAGACTGACACCCAGAGCTGTTACCCCCATACCATACAATATTCCGAAATTAATCGTTTTAGCCTTGCGACGCATATCGCCCGTGACTTGATCTAATGGCACGCCAAACATCTCGCTCGCAACACCACTGTGAATATCAATACCGTTTTTAAAGATTTCAATCAGTGTCGTATCGCCTGACATAATTGCAGCAACACGCAGTTCGATTTGAGAATAATCTACAATCAATAATTGCTTGCCAGCGGGAGCGACAAATGCAGTGCGTATGAGTGCTCCATCAGTCCCACGGATGGGAATGTTTTGGAGATTTGGATTTGCACCTGCGAATCGTCCAGTCGTGGAACCATGTTGGATAAAGTCTGCGTGGATACGACTGTGCTCATCAGCATAGCTCGGCAATGTATCGATATAGGTCGAAACCAGTTTTTGTAATTCTCGATATTGCAATAATATATCAATCACAGGATGGAGATCTCTGAGTTTTTCAAGTTCTGATTCACGTGTCGAATATCCACCTGATTTGTTTTTCTTGATTTTGATTTTTTTATCCCCCGCCCCCAGCATCATTTTTTCAAACAGGACTTCGCCTACTTGTTTTGGTGAATTAATATTAAACGTCTCCCCCGTCATTTCATAAATTTGTGTTTGGAGTTTCTCTAAACGATCGTGATATTGCAGTGAAAGTTTTTTCAAAATATCTGTATCGATATATACACCCACGGTTTTCATCTCTGATAATATTGCAATCAATGGTTGTTCGATATTACTATAAATATCCCATAGACCTGTTTCGTGTAATTGTTGCATTAGATACGTGCGAATATCATCTGGATCAGATTTACCTGTTACAGTACAAATCGTCTCCCAATCAGCATTGGTATGGTTGGATTGCACTACCCATAACATAATACCGAGTTCGTTAATGATTGACTGATCTGGGATTTTCACAGATTCTGAGATTGTAGATTCTGCACTAATTATCTCAGGCGTATTTCCGACGTGATGATGGAGATTTTTAACTAATGTTTTAAACCGTGGTATGAGTGATTTAAATTCATACGTAATCAGAAATTGTTCGATGGTTTCTGTATGCATACCATCTAAAAACGAAACCTCTGGAACGGCGAATGTCACCGGTGCATCGGTACGAATCGTAGCAAGGATTTTAGAAAACTCTGCACTGTCTCTGTGCTCGGACAGGAGACTTATAATACGAGGTTTAATTCCGACGTCGAGCAGGGCTTGTGGATTTTTCTCGAGTGTTTCGTACAGTGATTCAATACTGCCAAAATTAACAATCAAGTCCGTACCTGTTTTTTCTCCGATTCCTGGAACTCCGGGAATATTATCTGATGTATCACCGCGGAGACCCTTGTAATCTGCAATGAGATGTGGAGCAAATCCATATCGATCGATTACGGCTTGTTCATTATAAATAACTGTATCATTGAGACTTTTTTTAAGTGTAAAAACCTGCACATCGTTACCCGTGATTAATTGCATCGTATCCATATCTCCTGAAGCGATGATGATAGTATATTCTGATCGGTGGTGTTCTAATACTTGATGTACAAGTGTACCGAGCACATCATCGGCTTCAAATCCTGCTGCGTCGAGTATGGGAATATTAAACGCATCAAAAATCTCGCGAGACTTGATAATCTGAGATACCAATGCAGTATCAGTTTCACGACGAGTTCCCTTGTACTCTGTGTATGCCTCGTGACGAAAAGTTTTCCCAGGGAGATCATAACATGCGATAATGTGATATGGATGGAGGGTTTCGATAATACGAAACAACATCGAACAAATACCGTATAATGCCCCTGTCGGTTCGCCAGCACTGTTGCTAAAATCTGGCATACCGTGATACGCACGATGGATAATCGCATGCGCGTCCAGTAATATAATGGTTTTTTTGTCAGGATTTTTCATAAATTCAGTATACCACAAAGTCTTTAAAACGAACTTGAAAAAAACTGACAATATGCTATAGTCTTTTTGTTGAGAAAAAAATGCGGTGTTAGTTTAATGGTAGAATAACTGCCTTCCAAGCAGTGGGTAAGAGTTCGATTCTCTTACGCCGCACAAAACATTATGTCCAGACGCGAATAGCGTTTGGGCATTTTGTTTTGTAGCAAGGCGAAAGGAATCGAACCGAAGGCGCGACGAAGTCTGCGTAGTGTAACGGAGCAGCGCGCCGGAGTGGGGGTCGATGGAGCGAGATCGCAATGAGCATGTAATGCGATATGAGACCCGCGAGAGTGACCGATTCTCTTACGCCGCACAAAACATAAAAACAAGGATAAAACCTTGTTTTTATTGTATTACAAACTATATTGACATTGTTTGTGGATAATGTATTATTTGAGTAAATTAAATTTACAATTATATGAAAAAAATTATCGAAAATTTTGCAGTGATATTACTCGGACTTATAGCTCTGGGGGTGATAACTACACCTGAATTTTTTCAGGTTGGTTTTAACACAGTACTCTACACACAAATAACAATTGCGCTATTGATGTGTTGTGTATCAATTATTCGTGCGACGCGCGGAGAGATGTCTCATAACACATTATTTGTATTAGGAATAATTTTTTTCAGCGCAGGTGGAAGTATATTTATTTTCTATCCAGATTATTTCACAACGGGGGTAAGTATTCCAATGGGGATGTGGCATAGATTATCGTTCTACGCACTTCCTTCTATTGCTCTAGAGGGAGGTATTGGTACACTATTATTAGCATATCTTAATAGAACGCAAAAATTACCTATGTACGCTAAAATAAACAGCTGGATTTCAGTACTGTTTATTTTATACTCGGTACACTTTATAGGTCTCTCCTTTCTAGTTGTTCTCGATTTTGCTAGTGTGTCTTGGCACATGGCAGTGGCTAAAATAATGATGGTTTTAGTAGTACTACTACAACTAGGCGTATGGAGATCCTATGTCAAAAACAAAATTTAATTACAAAAGCAAACGAAAATTAAAAAGAGTGAAATTCCTGAAAGGAATTTCACTCTTTTGTTTTTGTGGATTTTTTATTATTGACTAATACATAAGAATATGTTATGATAATATAGAAATTAATTATGTAACTTTTAAATTAAATACCGATGGACTTTACAAACAATTACTATTACGATGATGATTTTTCTGATGAAGAGGAATCCAACAATCAATCAAAAAATGAATATTTCTCCGGAATAAAATCCTGGTGGAATAATTCAAAACAATCTTGGGAAATAGCTAAAAACATATCCCCTCTTGCTTTTGTTTTATCTATCCTTTTTACAGGATCTGATTTAATAATTTCTACATTTACTTTATGTATTGTTGAGCCTGTGCTCACAATATTAAAAACAGGAAACCTTGAACAGGTTATTGATAATAATATAATTATTATTTGTTTAGGTATTATTACCTATATGCTCATCATATGGCTAAAGCCGTATGTGTTACTCTACTTACAAAACACCTTCAAAGATGTTGAAGTAAAACAAAAGTTGTTTATAAAAGACATATTAGCGTACATTCCGTATTCTTTTTCAATAGATAGTAATCAAAAATATAAGGTTCATAGATTTGATAAATTTATCAATGAATTATTTTCTATTGCCAGAGATCAAACAAAAATGATAGTTACTTTTTTTACTATTATTATTGGATTTTCTATTGGGAGCGGTATGGATCTTTTTTTCTTAATTTGTATGGTGATATCAACTGTATTTTCTATTATGATAAACAACCAAAGAAAAATACAGAACTTTAATCATGAAAATAATCAGGCTGAAAATTTACTTGATGAACGTTTATCTGCACTAAGTAATGCACTCAGATTTCCAAGTTTAAGTACTCATTTCGCTAATCAATTACATGTTTTTCGTACGTTTTTTACAAACACTCAATATCAGGTAATAGACAGAAGATTGATTAGAGAGAAAAATAATTTACTTGCAGAACGTAAAAACACATTTTTTGATGTTATTATGAAATTATGTATCTTTGGATATGTATTTTATAACATTAAACAAGGAAAGGTGCTCGATGTAATTGCAATTTATTACATTAGTAGTCGTGTATGCGATTCTCTGGAATCATTTGGATATTCTATTATAAGACAAAATGAAACTTCTAGAAAAATTCAATTTGTAAACGAAATTATGAATGTTGCAAATCATGAGAAATCTATGGATATGAAAAAAATATACCCTGATATTTCACAAGGTATTTCATTACTATTAGATAATGTCTCGTTTCATTACCCAGGAGAAACTGATTATGTATTTAAAAATCTTGACCTAAAGATTGATTTAAATATTTTTTATGGATTACAAGGAAGTAATGGTAATGGTAAAACCACGTTATTTAAACTGATTGCTGGATATTTACAACCAAATTCTGGTTCACTTTTTATTAATGATATACCTGTTAAAAACATACAACGTAAGTGGTTTTCTGATGTTTTTGCAAACTATTCACCAGAGATGAAAATTATACATCCTGTTACAGTCAGTGAGTTTCTCTCTATTGATGGATTTCCTACAAATGAACATACATTGGTAATTATGAAACAAATATTGAACGAGGTTGGTCTCGGTAATAAATTCAAAAACAAAAATATTGAAACAACTATACTCGATCCAGGATATCCCGATGGTACTGATGTATCATCAGGAGAGGGACAACGATTATTAGTCGCTCGTATGATTATGAATTTAATTGCAGGAGCACAGTATGTACTCGTTGATGAAATGACAGCAAATATTTCTTTTCAAGATCAGGTACATCTACTACAGTTATTAAAAAAATATGCAAAAGGAGGTATTATTATAGCGCATAATCCAAATATGATTAATGCCTGTGACGAATTACTGTTCTGTAGTGATACAACTATAGTTCCTCAACTAAAAAAAGAAGTTGCAAAAAGTTCTTATTTAGAAAGATTTGTAGAGAGCTTTTCTTGAAACTAAAAATTCTAAACAAAACCACTATACTCAATTAAGTATAGTGGTTTTTTCTTACACCTTTCGTTTTGTATTTCCTCCGGTTAGCCAATCAAACAGTTTCATAAACATACTGTCACGAACTGTATCTGAGACTTGAGCCAGAGCAGAAACTTGATGTTCTAATGTTTTTGCAATACGTGACAATGATCGTGATATACGGAGAATGTGTAACAATATCATCGCCATAAACAATGTCAGTAATACTGTACTACACGCAGTGATAATAAAAAATATATTTGCATTAAGGATTTCGTTCATATGAATATGATACCATTACTGTCTTATAAAAACAAATCAAACCATTTCTAATACTTCTTGTATAATTACAGCTCTCACTGCGGGGCGTCTATCTATAGTATGTGCATAAAATGCACTCTATAAGATATCCGCTAGTCCTCGTTTCGAACTTGCAATTACACAAGAAGTATTGGTTTTGTTTAAAACTTACCAATCTAAATAAACTGTTTTTACATGTTTGTCCTCTGATTGATAATCTGAAAAGTCGCTCTGTACTACGTTAATAATCTCTGCGGGGATGTTTGCAATAAACTCACTCGGTTCATTAAATGTCTGTTTCCCAAAAATAGTTCGTGCATAGGCATAGCTCAGGTGTAATTTTTTCATAGCACGCGTGATTGCTACATAGAACAGTCGGCGTTCTTCTTCACCGTCTTCTTTGTTTTTCTGTGTCTCAAATCCTGCATGCGGGAATAACCCTTGTTCGAGTCCTGTGATAAATACATACATAAACTCGAGCCCCTTGCTGGCATGAATAGTCATTAATTTTACCGACTCTGTTCCCTCCTTGATACCGTCTTGTTCTGAAAGTAATGCAATGTCTTCGAGCATATCGAGTATTCCTGTGCCGATTTCACGATCATCATATGCCAGTGCATAGGTTACGAGTTCCTCCATGGTTTCAAGTCGTTCATGTTCATCTGTTGAGCCGTTGCTGTATGCATTAAACATACCAGATTTATGAATCGTAAATCGTACGAGTTCACTGGGTATTAATCGCTGACTATGGTCTGCAATCTCTGCCATGATTGTTTGAAAACTCATGAAACTGGCGTACTGACTGCCTGATAAACTATCTGCATTACCTGACATAATCTTAACCAGTCCTACCTGGCCGATACCACGTTTTGGTTCATTAATAATACGACGCAAGTCTGAGAGCGAATCTGGATTTAATGCATACCGTAGATATGCCACCAAATCTTTGATTTCTTTACGGTCAAAGAATTTTACTCCGAGCACATGATACGGAATATTAAACTGCAGACATTGTTCCTCGAGAATGCGTGATTGAAAATGTGTACGAAACAATATCGCAATGTTTGATGGTGATACACCACTGTTGATAAGTTTTTTAATACTGTCTGCAACAAAATATGCTTCGTCTCGTTCATTCATGCCGATGAATAGATCAATGGGTTCACCTGTATGATTATCAGTGTACAATGTTTTTTCAATACGGATTTTATTTTCTGCAATGATTGCTCCTGCTGCAGAGAGGATGTTTTTTGTACTGCGATAATTTTGTTCAAGTAGTATAATACGAGCCTCTGGAAAATCTGTTTCAAACGACATCATATTTTTAATATTTGCTCCACGCCAGCTGTAGATGTTTTGATCGGTATCACCTACCACACAAATATTGTGTTCACTGCCGGTCAGTAATCTCGCAATTTCATATTGTACATTGTTCGTGTCTTGGTATTCATCGATATGAATATAGCGAAACTTGTTTTGCAAGTAATTACGCACTGATACATTATTCTCTAACAAGTCACGTAATTTAATTAATAAATCATCAAAGTCCAGTGCATGTTCGCGGGCTTTTTTGGCTTCGTATAATCTCCATACACGAGCAGCATATCCAGTGTTTTCTGAATTACTGTCTCGCTCAAAATCTGATAATTTTGTTCCTTTGTTTTGTGCATTACTGATAATACTGCGCATGAGTTTTGGTTCATGTTTTTTTGTATCGATACCGAGCTCCTCCATGGATTCCTTGATCAGTTTCATACCATCTGCAGTATCTAATATTACGAATTCCTTGCGAATACCTGCTTCAGAAAAAAACTGTCGCAGAATCATTACGCCCAATCCGTGAAATGTTTTCATGGTCGGCATCGCTGTTTTTTCTGTTGTGTGTTCTGGATTATATTTATGGAGCAAGTCTCGTACTCGTTCACGCATTTCATGGGCGGCTTTGTTGGTAAAGGTCACTGCCAAAATTTGCCCTGGTAATACACCGCTGTGAATGAGGTGGAGTATTCGATACGTCAGTGTTTTGGTCTTGCCAGTACCGGCTCCTGCTACGATCATCAGTGGTCCATGAATATGTTCTACTGCAGAAACTTGATCAGGATTTAATTCATTTAAATATTCATATCCTGTACTGTGTGTGTTCATAATTACCATAGTACCATACACGATTTTTAGAAAAACAACACATCGTATATATACATCATAGTCAAGGATTTTTTACTTGCGTATTTTTTGTTTTTTGAGCAAAATAGCATTATTCAATTATTAATAATTTTTTTATTATCTATGTACGACGATTTACAAGACGATTTAATGAGTGCTGATTCTGATATGCTCGAAGCCGAGGCAGATTTATTATTGGGCGATTTAGATGAGGACGATTTAGATTTAGATGATGACCTCCTCCCAAAGAAAAAATCTGATGACGATGATGATCTCGATGCTGATGCAGATGATGATCTAGATCCAGAAGACGATCATGAATTGTTTCTCTCTGGTATTGAACCAGAAGATGATGAAGATTTGTTATAATAACCAAAACTAACACACATAAAAACACACGGGAGGCTTTGCCTCCCGTGTGTTTTTATGTGTGTTAGTGTAAAACAATATTGTAATATTTCTTTCTCCCTATGCGGAGCAGGAATTGATCCGGTAATCCAATTATTGAAACCATATATCCTGCAATTGCCACATCATCAATATAGACACCTCCTCCATCGATCATATCTCTGGCTTCGCGTTTAGACTTGAGAATCCCTGTTGTAGACAACATTTCTACCATATCAATCTGATTATCAATGACATAATCACTGATAATAAAACTCGGTAGATTTGCAGTATCTATAACACCACTACCACCAAACAACGATTCAGTCGTAGATTTAGCCTTATCAGCTTCATCGGCACCATGAACCAGTTTTGTTACATGATATGCCAAGTATTTTTGTATAACACGGTCAGATGGATTCTGATCTGATTCTGTAATTAATTGATCATATTCATCCGGTAAAATGTCAGTATAGATTTTTACATAATCACGACATCCGACATCGTCTGTATTAATCCAGAATTGATAGAAATCATAGGGACTGGTCATTTTTTCATCAAGCCATACTGCACCGTCTTCTGATTTACCGAATTTTTTACCTGTTATATTATTGATAATCAGTGGATTCGTTAGTACATGTACTTCGGCTTCGCGTTTACGGCGAATCAATTCCACGCCTGATAAACAGTTAGTCCATTGATCGGCACCACAGAGCTGTAGTGTACAGTTATGTGTATCAAACAAATGTAGATAGTCGTTTCCCTGTAATAATGCATATGAAAATTCTGCATATGATATACCACTTCCCCCCTCGCCAATGCGATTGACCACAATGTCTTTCTTTACCATATCACTAATATTGTAATATTTACCTACATCACGCAGGAAATCAAGTACTGAAATATCTCGTGTCCAATCAATATTATTTACTAACGTAAAATCATACTCGCCATAAATCTTGTGAAGTTGTTTTTCTGCACAGGCAACATTATGAGCAATCGTCTCTGTTGTTTGCAATGCTCGTTCGGTATCTTTACCTCCTGCGTCACCAACCAGAGACGTTGCTCCACCTGCTAAAACGATACATGTATGCCCATGACGTAGGAATACCCGATCTAACATCATAGAAGCCAAGTTCCCAATCGTTTGTGACGGTGCAGATGCATCAAAACCATGGTAAAAAACCACTTTGTTTTCATCAATATAATTAAAGTCTTTAATGGTAGTCTGATATATCAAACCTCGCCACCCTAATTCCTCTGATAGTTTCATTGGTCTATTCATATTAGAACTATATCACAGCATGGTGTTTTTCACAAAAGTTTTAAACTGGCATAAAAACGAGATTTCTTGTACAGTATGGGTATGGAACTCAATAATCACAACTCTTTTAATGATATGCGACGAAAAAACCTCAAGCATACATTTACTGCTACACGTGACAGTATTTTACATCATGGTAAAACCATTTCTGATAAAGGAAAAAAATTTTATCAAGAAAAAAAACAAAAACACGGCATTAAGAAAATAATCCTTTCAGGAGTATTATTTATTGTATTATTACTCGGTATTTTTATGATTTGGATTGCAACTCTTAAAATACCTGATATTGATTCATTTCATGATCGTAAAATCGTAAATTCTACACAAATATTAGACCGTACAGGCGAAATAAACCTGTATGATATACACGAAAATATTCAACGTAAAATTATTGCCAGTAGTGATATTTCATACAAGGCAAAACAAGCTATTATTGCAATCGAAGACGTAAATTTCTATCAGCATCATGGTATCCGTATTAGTTCAATCATCCGTGCTGGACTATCTCAAATAATTCCAGGATTAAAACAAAGTGGTGGTTCGACCATTACCCAACAATTAATCAAAAATACTATTTTATCTCGCGAAAAAAGCATTACCAGAAAAATCAAAGAATGGGTATTGGCTGTAAAACTGGAACAACAATTAGATAAAGACCAAATTCTAACGCTATATTTAAACGAAGCCCCATATGGCGGAACCATTTATGGTATTTCTGAAGCCTCTCGAGTGTTTTTTAATAAAAAAGCTATCGACCTAACTACTGCAGAGGCTGCATATCTCGCTGCAATTCCAAATGCTCCAACATATTATTCACCATATACAGAACGAGGAAAAATTAGACTTGAAGCAAGAAAAAACCTTGTATTGAATAAAATGCTCGAAACTGGGGTAATTTCTCAATCTGAATATGATGCTGCAAAATCTGAAGTCATCATATTTCAAAAAATGTCAGATGCAGGTGGTAAATCAATGCATTTCGTAGAATATGTGATTAATTACTTGGAAAAAACATATGGTCCTGATATTCTCACAACTGCTGGACTGCGCGTTACTACAACACTCGATTATGAATTACAGAGTTTTGCAGAACAAACTATCCATGAAAATGCATTAAAAAATGAAAAAGATTGGAATGCCAGCAACAGTGCACTGGTAGCAATTGATCCTAAAACAGGACAAATACTATCAATGGTAGGCTCACGAGATTATTTTGATAAGACTATTGATGGTATGTTTAATGTAGTAACCGCACCACGACAACCAGGATCAAGTTTTAAACCACTCGTCTATACAAAAGCTTTCGAAATGGGCTATGAACCCGAAACTGTATTGTTCGATACACCAACGGTATTTTCTGGAGATTGTGCAGTCGGTAATAGTAGTCCTGATTGTTATGCCCCAGAGAACTATGATGGCAAGTTTTTAGGCCCTATTAGTCTCCGTAATGCGCTCGCTCAATCTCGTAACATTCCTGCTGTTAAATTATTATATCTAACAGGGGTAGAACGAGTTATCGATGCAGCGAAAAACTGGGGTATTACTACACTCGATAAAAACGGCAATCGCTATGGATTAACACTCGTACTCGGGGGTGGTGAAACATCACTGCTGGAACTCACCAGTGTATACAGTATTTTTGCTAACGATGGTGTTCGTAATACACCAACAGGTATTTTAAAAGTAGAAGACGCAGATGGTAAGGTACTCGAAGAATATAAACCAAACCCTGAACCTGTTATTAATCCCGAGGCAGTTCGTAGAACATCCAGTATTCTCTCTGATAATGTTGCACGAACCCCACTATTCGGCCCAGCATCATTTATGTATTTCGGAGATACACAGGTCGCAGGTAAAACAGGAACAACGAATGATAATAAAGATGCATGGCTCATCGGGTATACACCAACAATTGCTGTAGGTGTATGGTCGGGAAATAATGATAATAAACCAATGAAAAAAGGTTCAGCAATATCAGGTCCAGCATGGAGTGCATTTATGAAAAAGGCTATTGAAAAAATAGGTACTGAAAACTTTATTCCATATGGTCGTATGGCCAATTATGACTCACTCCCTCCTGTAATTCGTGGGTACTGGCAAGGAAATGAATCATTTGTAATCGATACAATATCAGGCGGATTAGCTACAGAATATACCCCAGAGGAAACTCGTGAGGAAAAAGTAATTCCTAATCCACAATCTATTTTATATTGGATTGATAAAAATAATCCAACAATCAGACAAAAAAATCCTCAAACTGATGGACAATTAGCGCGATGGCAAGTCGGAGTTCAATCATGGATTCGTAATCATCCAGAAAAAATAACCGGTATACCTATACGTCCAAATTATTCTGATACTATTCATAAACCAGAATTGGCACCATTATTATCAGTAACAGTAAGTCCTGATCAAGGCTCATACACTACCAGCGATGAGATTAACCTAGGATTAACAACTGGTATAAAATCTAATCCGCTCCAAAAAATAACGATCAGTTATCATGGACGAGTATTAGAAACAATATCTCCTACAAGCTCTGTATTTACCTTTGTAGCGGATCATTATGGTATTGGTGTTGGTATGCAGACTATTGATATTAATCTCTATGACAGCGTGTTTAATAAAACCACTGTTTCCAAAGAGTTTGTGTTTAATTAAATATACTATAAAAATAAAGACGAAATTCCTTTTAGGAATTTCGTCTTTATTTTTATAGTATATTTACATGGTGTCCTAATTTCTCTGTAACACATTCAATTAGAATATCTCGTTTTGAATGAATTATTTGTTTTACTTGTGATGGACATTGTAGTGACACTGTAAAACCTGAAACCTGTATATTGGATTTAGATAATTGTATATCATATATCCCTGATACACATTCAATCACAATATTTTTAACCTTTACCTCTCTCGGAATAATTCCTTGTAATTTTTGTAAAAACCCTCCCAATGTTTTCATAATTATTAGATTCGATTAACTGGCATCATAATATACAAGAAATCTATATTATCTCGACCGCGGATCATAATTGGTTTATTAGATTCATTAATATGAATTTCTATTTCTGATTCCGGAATAATTCCAACCACATCATTAATATTTTTCTGATTAATTACTATTTCATGATTAATCTGTCCTGATACCGATCCTGGTATTATTGTTTTAAATTCTCCTTTTTCATTATGATTAATCGATAATTGTATATTTTGGTTTTCAACACTGGTTAATAAATTAATCTGATGGAAACGGTCTTGGAATATTCCAAGAGCTCGTAATACTGAAACTAGTGATTCTTTCTCTATAATTACCTCTGTAGTAAATGTTTTTGGAATAATTTGCCCATACGCAGGATAATTACCTGCCGTTAATCGTGTAGTATAGAAAAAGTCCTTATGAGTAATACTGAGTTGATGATTATTAATAATACAACCAATATCTCCTGTACTATCAGATAGTAATTTAATTAAATCTGGTATATTTTTCAGTGGTATAAGAGCTCCTGGGTGTTGTATTGGTTTTGTATAAGGTATTTTTTTCTCTGCTAATCTAAATGCATCTGTTGCTACGAAAATACTGTGGTAACTGTCTTGGTACCAATAAACACTGGATAATTCAGGTTTAATGTCAGAAATAAGTGCTGCAAACGATACAGATCGTAATCCTTGGGCTAATAATTCGCAATTAAATACAAATTCATCCCCTGTTATTTTAGGGATTTGTGGATAATCAGCAGCTGTAAATGTATTAAGACTAATACGACTCTCTGGTGTGGTAATAATAAGTTGATTATCTACCATTTCAATAGTTAATTGACTCTCATCAGGGATTGACTGTATTACTTGAGAAAATAATCCTGCAGGTACTACACAGACTCCTGTTTGTTCACTGCGAGCAGGAACAGTAATAACCAATCCTGCAGATAAATTAGTTCCGGAAAATAAAACTTGATTTTCCATTACATTGATTTCAATACCTGTGAGACTCATTATTGTATGAGTTTTAAAAACCATTCTCTCAAGTACTGAAACTCGTTTTTTTATTTTTTTATTTATACATGAGAATTTCATAACAATAATAAGGGTTGTGGATTGTGTTAATAAGTTAGTTTATAGTTATAGAATAAAAGTTTTATAACTAATGTTAGTGTGTATAACCTATGTATGAGAGATTTATAAATGTGTTAATAATATATATTTAGAAAAAATAATTTATTTTAAAATATATATTAAGAAATTAATAACAAGATATCCTGTATGTTATTAACATAGTTACTAACAAGTAATAAACAAGTTATTAAAGTGTTGCAAGTATAGAACGAATATGATCGATGTCTTGAGATAGAATTGTATTATGAGTTAGTTCTTCGCGAATTTTTTCATATGAATGCATTACTGTTGTATGATCTTTACCTCCTAATTTTCTACCAATAAGTGGATAAGAAATATTATAATCACTACGGAGGAAATACATTGCTACTTGTCTGGCTTGGACGATTTCTCTGCGACGAGATGTATCATAGAGTGCTGATTCTTCGATATGGTAATAATGCGCAATCGTTTTTATGATTTCCTCAATAGATACTGATTTTTTAGGTTTTATATGGTTTTTTATGATTTCTTTTACGTCGTTTACAGTTAATAATCTACCTCGAATATCCTGTTGTACGGAAATAGTGTTAAATATCCCCTCTAATTCACGAATATTACTGTCGATTTGTTGAGCAATAAATTGTAATACTTCTGGGGTAAAATTAGTATGATAGGTTTCTGATTTAGATTTTAATATTGCAAGTCGTGATTCAAAGTCTGGTTTTGTAATATCAACCACCATACCTGCTGTTAATCGTGATTTTATACGGTCTTCGAGTCCAATAATCTGCTGAGGATGTTTATCAGAGGTGAATAAGATTTGTTTTCCTTGTTCTGTGAGGGTATTAAATATATGGAATAATTGTTCCTGTGTTTTATCTCGATTAGAGAGAAACTGCACATCGTCCATGATTAATACATCATAAGAAATATATCGATCACGGAGTTCATCAGTTGTTTTATTACCAATAGCATTAATAAATTCAGTACTAAAACTGTCCGCACTGACATAATGTATTTTAATATCAGGATAAATAGTCTTTAATTCATTACCAATAGACTGTACCAGGTGTGTTTTACCGGTTCCTGTAGAACCATATACATAAAAAGGGTTATATGTTCCAGGTTTTTTAATAATCGCCTGCCCTGCTGAATATGCAATCTCATTAAATGTTCCCACAATCAATGAACTGAGTGTATATTTAGGATTGAGATGATTAGGATTATATGTTCCTGATGTTAGTGGTAATTGATTTAATGGGAGCGTTTGTGTTGATTCAGAAACTTGATCTATTTTTTTAGAAACAGGCTCTGGTTCAGGTTCTTCTTTTTTGTTTGTAATAACAATAAAATTAACCTCATTAATATCAGGATTAGTAGATTTTGTTATTTTAAGAATTTCTTTAGAATAGTTATTTGCAACCCATTCACGAACAAATTCATTTGGAACACTCACGACCAATACAGATCCATCCTGACGAACAGGACAGGTGTTTTTAAACCATGTATCAAAATGGTTTTTTGATAGATTTAATTCAAATTCAACAAGTACTTTATCCCAGAGACTGTAAATATCCATAGAGAGTAATGAGTAATGAAATGTATAATAGAATATATTATACACGGTTGAAAATAATTATCCACAGGTGCAAATTATAAACCACAAATATGTTTATAAGTCTGTGTATAATGTGTGCAACTAAACACTTGCTTTTTAAAAAGAAATAAGTATACTATAACAATTATGTCATTTACTTATAACCCAAAACGAAAAAAACGAGCTCGCACCCATGGATTTCTCGCACGAACAGCTACAACCAGTGGTCGTAAAGTTCTCCGTTCTCGACGCCGTAAAGGACGTGCTAAATTGACCGTTTCTAAATAAAAACACAAAAAAACCAGAAAATACTACATATTTTCTGGTTTTTTTGTGTTTTTTGAGAAACTCTATATAATAGAATGATATGTTTACAACACTACTCGTAGCTCCCCTGTTTAATGTATTAGTTTGGATTACTAACCTGTTTTCTGGTCATATTGGGATTTCTATTATCATTATAACCATATTAATCAAGGTTATTTTATGGCCATTGGCATTAAAAGCAGCCCGTGCCCAAGCAAAACAAAAGGAATTAGCTCCAAAAATGGCAGAAATCAAGAAAAACTACCCAGATACCAAGGAACAAGGTCAAAAAATAATGGAATTATACAAAGAGTCAGGATCGAATCCTTTTTCTGGATGTTTACCATTATTAATCCAAATCCCTATATTAATTGCTATTTATCAGGTATTCTTACAACAATTTACCCCTGATAATGCATTATTATATGCAGGAAATACAATTTCTACTGTACATATGAGTTTTCTGGGAATTAATTTAGCCAGTACTGGTATCATAATCCTCGCCCTACTGGCTGGAATTACTCAATGGATACAGATTCGGTATTCCCCACTGACAACTGTGCCTACTAAAACAGATACTGAGCCAGATGCTCAAACAGTTATGATGAATAGTATGAACAGCTCTATGCAGTGGACAATGCCCGTAATGATTGGAGTATTCTCATATATTACTCCTGGAGCGCTTGCATTATATTGGGTTGTAACGAATATTACCACCATAGTCCAAGACAGATTCATTAAACATAAACTAGGTCTCTAAACACAATAAAACACGCTCACAGCGTGTTTTATTGTGTTTAGAGATGATGTATAACCTCTACCTCGTCTTCGAATATGTCGTTTAGTTTTTTATCTATAATGGTTTCATGATTTGGTTCTGATTGTTCTGATATAAACTCGATATCATGAAATCCTGCATGGATTTGTTGTTTTATATCAGATGATGTTGCTTTGTTTTGATTACTTGAAAATGATGGGGTTGTTCCAACAGGTAATGATGAAAGACTGCCAGTAGTTTGTGTTGATGATGTAGGTATTCCCGTAGGAATCCCTGTAGATTTTGTACTATTTACAATATAATCATGTATCGGAGTAAAAATCTGCGCAGTAATATCGTTAATTAATTTATCAGCCTCTGCAGGAGATAATGCTAATTGTGAGATTAATTGATTTTCGTAATTACTAGGATTCTCAAGTCCGACCAGTACAAGCATGGTTTCTAATTGTAAATCATCAATATCATCACTATCAATACCATGAGATTTACCAATATCGATTAACAAGTCCTGCCAATCGACAGACTCGATGGCTTGTCTGTTTAAGGCGGGCAATAAATCTAATTGCTCATGATAATGTTTATTAAATAATTCTGTGTTCATAAGTAGATTAGGATTATGGTTTTGGTGTAGGCATTCTATTAAGGGTAGCTCTTAATTGGTTTGCTTTTGCAGCTTTTGTTATATCTCTAGAACCAGCAAATAAATGACCACCTGAAATAGTCTCTAATGCTTTTTTAAAACCACCAGCAGAACTATTAACTACTGCAGTATGAGCACTTTCAACATTGGTATAATTTATCTTTTTAATATTCTCGATTTGATCATCAACCATTTTTTTTGCATCTTTTACAATTTGCTCAGCTGCTTTATAGTCTGCACTGTCTTTGTTTTGTTTTACCTGATCACGAGTAGTTTCAAGTTTTTGTTCAGATTTTTTAATTTCAGCCAATTGTGCTGTTGCATTAGTTTTTGCCTTGTTTAGTTTTGTTTCTAAATCGGTTCTCTTTGTTGACATTTCATTGAATTCAGAATTAGGATCATTTTTTATAGTATCTACAGTGTCTTTAGATTGTTGTAATTTGGTTTCCAAATTTTGTTTTTTTGTTTTTTCAACATTAATCTTATCTTGTATAGCTTTTTTACTAGTATCAATTTCTACTTGAGTGAGTGGAACATCTATTTCTTCATCTGGCGGTACATTACCAAACTGATCAGCTATACCATTACTTTTTTTAATTTCTTTTCTAGTAGTTGGTACGGTGTTTTTTTTGTTTTCTAGATCATTTACAATATCTTGAGTTTCTTTAATATTAGATTCAGTAGTTACAATATTAGATTCCTCTGCTTCTAATTGTTTGGTCATTTTTTCGAATTTATCTTTTGTTTTTTTGAAATATTCATCTTTTGCTTTATTTGCATCTCCTAAAGTTTTCATCTCATCAGTATTTTTTTGTTTTTCAATTTCTTCTTTTTGTTTATCTATATCTTTTAATAATTTTTCTTCTTTTATTTTTGGTTCTGAATTATTAAATTCTTCTTTTGTTTTTTCATGTATTTTTTCAAGACGTTCTTTTTTAATAGTTTCTGGATGGTCTGGACCTATTTCCATATTTTTTGCTAATTGATCAGCCTTTGCTTTTGCTTGTGCTTTATTGTATTCATCTAATTTATCTTTTGCATTATTATAAGTTCCTGAAGGATCATACACATTGAAATTTCTACGTTCTTTATTAAATCCACCTTCGTTTCTAAGTAGTTTATTACCTTCTGGTATTTTACCACCACCGAGTTTTTCAGTTGCTTGATTAAATATACCCATTATAGAGGACGAATTAGCAACATCAAAACTTGCAGAACTGGTTTTATCTGCTGTTTTTTTAATGAAACTAGCACCAATGCCACCTCTTTTTTGATAATCCTTCATCCACTGACTGTTGTTTACTTTTGCGCCTGCTGCACCAATAGTTTGCCGTGCCAGTAATGCTGTTCCACCTGTTGCAGCTCCGATAGCGAAACCAGAAGCAGTTTTAATAGCTCCTGCCATATATTCACCAACCACACCTGACCATTCGACGGCGATGGCTTTACCCTTGAAAATAATAAAGAACATAAAGGCAAGTTTGATACCCATAATAGCCAATATTTTTATCAGCATAGCTAGAGAACCACCAAGGGTAGTACTTGTTTCCAGTGGAATTTTTATTTCTGTAAATATAATAGATAGATATACAAAGAATAAAAATGCTACACCCAGAAATGCATTACCAAACATTTGTTTTACCCATGCGTCCCAGCCGAGATTTTTATCTTTTTTCCAGATATCAATAGGAATACTCGCCATTGCCAATGGTGAAAGAATTGTATAGAGCAATAAGACAACAATTCTTCCTAAAAATAAAACAGTAACTGTAAAAAATATAGAAATCAAAACTAAATCCAGTAAAAAAGTAACAAAACCAAGTATTAAATAAGCAGTTGAAGTATCAAAACCTTCAGTATTAACGAGTGAAATAGGGTTTCCATTAGAATCCTCAAGAGTCGAAAGCAATTTCTGAGCCTGTATATTGTTTAACATTGCTAAAGAAATACTTTTTATACCTGATTCATTTTTATCAGTACCACCACTGATATCACCTCCTGCAATAACACTCATGAGGCTTAAATTCTCTACACCGATTTGATTATAGAGTAATCGCGCACTTAGATTCCCTGCGTCGATAATAACTCGACAAAAGAAGAAACTAAAATTAATTAATAATGCTACCAGAATGGTTTTCATTACTATTTTTTTAGGATCACCTAATTTTCCAAGTGTTTCCGCGCCGTTACTGCCGAGAATAAACCCAAATGCAGCTACGAATATTGCTAAAATAATAACAATATTAGATATATCACGAACCATTTTCCATGTACTAAAAGCAATATCTTGAGCTAGTTCATAGATACCATATCCGATAGAAAAATTAATAGAATAATCAGCAATGGTTCCAATGAGAGCAGCAATTGTATTTGGAATAACTGTTAACATAAAAACAGTTAATTTTACTAAGCCACAATAAAAATCAGTTATCCCACAATCAAATGCGGCGTCCAAGTTCGCGCCTCCACCTGCTTGAGATTTTTGTTTTATTGGTTCTTCTGCATAAACACTATTCACTGTTGAGACACTACTGACACTGATAGCGACTTTGTTAGTATTGGCTGTACTGGTAGCTACAGAAACAACAGGGACAATCATCGGACTAAATCCAATCCAAAAAACAAACAGCGCAAAAATTGTTTTTTGTAGAGAAAACATAGATGAGAAACGACTGTTCATATTGTGGTTAGTATATCATGGTTCACTACATCTATGCAATGAAAACAATACTATTGTATAATTAAAAACCAAGCCTGTGGACTTGGTTTTTAATTAATTATTCAATGTTACCACCCATAATGCATCATCTAATCGATTTATTACATAGAGATAATGTCCTGTTGTAT
>CAZYHU010000002.1:22866-25655 GCA_964647175.1 uncultured Candidatus Saccharibacteria bacterium | reverse complement strand
TTCTCTATGGATTCATTACAGGATCAGTGAGTATTATAACGATGATTACAGGAATAGGTGTTGTTATTCCATTTGTTATTATGTATTTCTATTCTCAAGGTGAGTGGATTGGTTTTGGTGATTTGGAATTAATGCTCCTTACTGGAATGAGTTTTGGATTTATGAAAGGACTAGGTTCTGTTGTATTGGCTTTTTGGATTGCTACAGTAATGATGATTATTATAGGAATTTATTTCATCATAAAAAACAAAAAAATCCATGCATGGAATACAATCAAGAAAATAAAAATCCCTTTCGGTCCATTTCTTTGTATGAGTTTTTTACTTGTTGGATTATTTCAAGTAGGAGTTATAGAAACTTTTTCTACTTGGATGGGGATACTCTTGTTTTAATAAACGAGTCTGTGATATAATCATTATATGAATTTTTACCAGAGCATTATTACTCATAAACGATCTGGTTTTACCTTGGTAGAATTTGTCATCATCATTAGTATTTTTGGTATTATGGCAGGAATTGTTTCTTTTAATTTTAGTGGATTTAGAAACTCTGCAGGATTAAACAATGTTACTCATGATATAGCTTTGTCGATTTATGGAATTCAAAAAAAAGCCCTTTCTGGAATCTCTCCTGAAACAGCGGGTATAGTAACCGGTTCTCAAATCAGTGATGCATTACCGTATGGTATTGCATTTAAAAAATCATCATCAGGTAATGGTTTTGATCCTACGTTTATTTTATTTAGAGATAATGATAGTGATTTTGAATTTACATCGATTAGTGGCACAGATCTCATCATTGATACCGTACAAATACAAACTACTGATACTATTTCCGCAATAGAAACCTATGATGGGAGTACCTATACACCAGTACCAACTGTTGCCGGGGATTATTTTTCAATTACATTTAAACGACCATGGCCTGAGGTCAGAAACTTGTCATCTAATATAGAACATATCAGAATTACGATGACATCAGGAGATAATACACATAAATCTATTATTATTAGTAGTATTGGAAAAATATCAATAGAGTAATAATTCTCATATACAATACTATGCAATCATTTTTCCAAACAAAAAAATCAGGTTTTACACTCATAGAAACAATGATTTCAGTTTCTATTTTTGTTGTAGTTATAGCCATTGGTATTGGATCATTAATGACTATTGTATCAGCTAATAAAAAACTACAAATACAGCGTCAAACCATCGACAGTATGTCATTTGCCCTGGAATTAATGTCTCGTAAAATCAGAACAGCCAGTCAGGGAGTGGGTGGTAATTTTATAACCACGACAGGAAATAGTCTCAGTTTTACAGATCAATCTGGTATTCCTATAACCTATACATTACAAGGAAATGAACTTGTATCTATTGATACTCTGGGTAATGTAACACCATTAACTCCGTCTAATGTAGAAATTGCAGATCTTAGATTTACTACAGCAGGACTCATGCCTATTGGTGATGGTAAAGCATTTATTAGAATTAATTTAACGGGAACTATTAATTATAAAACGACCAGTACTCCGTTCTCGCTTCAAACATCTATTTCGCCACGATTGATCGATAATTAATTATATCTATGAGAAAATACTTACAAAAAATAACCATACAACAACCAGGGTTTACCGTTTTGGAAACTCTCTTTGCATTGGTTATTTTTTCAATTGCATTAGTGACTTTGATGACTATTGCAGGACGAGGAATATCATCAACATCGAGCAGCTATCAGCGTATGATTGCAAACTATTTAAATCAAGAAAGCATAGAAGCTGTTCGATATGTTCGAGATAATAATTTTATCACAACACCTACTGTATCATGGCTTGCAGGATTAAATACATGTACACGCACTGCTCCATGTGAAGTTATATTTCTAAATGGAATTAGAACACCCAGTATTGTAAATTGTCCAAACAGTAGATGTTCGTTTCTTTATGTAGATGATGGAATGTACAATACAATTCCTGGATCAGGGAATGCTGTAAAAACAGAATATATTAGATCTATTGTTGTAGAACCTATTACACCTGTACCAACAACACCCCTCCCAATAGGTGTAACACCACAACCTACCGAAGCATTAGTAACTAGTACAATTACATGGACAAGTAAAGGTATTAATCACAGATTAGATAATCAAACCGTACTCCACGGATGGAGATAATATATATGAAAAAAATAATTATGTTAAAAAAAGTATTTCTACTATCAAAACAGTCAGGTTTTGTGATTTTGTTTGCTATGATTATTTCAACCATTATTTTAATATTAGGTTCAGGTATTTTTTCAATCGCCTATAAAGAAGCATTATTACAAACAGGCGGCACGGATACACTAAACGCTCTCTATGCTGCAGACGCAGGTATGGAATGTGCATTTTATTTAGATAGTGCAGTATTACCAGCAGTGTATGATTGTAATGCAGGAACAGCTACAGCCACTGGTGTGGGTTCAATATTTTCTGCAATTAATGCAAATCCACCAACAGCAGGTAATCCAGTGAGTGTTGATTTTCGATTGAAATATCCTAATAAAACATGCAGTCATATTACTGTTTCCAGAATATTAAAACCATTACCGGCTCCTCATATAGAAACAAAAATATATTCTCAAGGGTATAATATATGCGATGGAACAGCTCCAGAAATAAATAACCCCAATCTCGTAGAGCGAGTATTAGAAGCTACCTATTAAAATAATGTGCTCTCGCTAGGAATCGAACCTAGATCACAACTTCCGCAAAGTTGAGTCCTATCCATTGAACGACGAGAGCATTGG
>CAZYHU010000002.1:3860-22856 GCA_964647175.1 uncultured Candidatus Saccharibacteria bacterium | reverse complement strand
TAAAAAATCCGTTAATTCAAGTAAAAGGCTCGAAAAATACTTTGTATTTTTCGAGCCTTTTATGGTTTACTTGATTTTCTTTAAATAATTAGCTAAATCTGCTATTTTCACGATGTCTTGTTGTCTGGTTTGCATGTTTTTAAAAATGACGGTATTGTCGATAGCTTCACGTTCTCCGATAATACATACATATTTTACACCCAGTTTTTCTGCATGACCGATTTGAGATCCTAGTTTATCTTTTGAGATGGCTTGGATAACGGGGAATTTAGACTTACGCATGATTTCCAGTACATTCAATGCTTTTAATTTTGCCTCTATTCCAAACTGGATAAAGTATGCTTTAGGTTCATTGATAATTCTCGGTTTGATTTTGTTCCACCATGGAGCAGAAATAACACGTTCTACACCAATTCCCATACCCATAGCAGGGACGTCTTTCTTGCTCCCTAATTCCTTGGCGAGATAGTCATAACGACCTCCACCACAAACAGTGAGTTTACGAGTAGATCCATCATCGTTTTCTATTTGTTCCATGATTTCAAACACAGTCCGAGTATAATATGATAATCCACGAACGAGGTTTTTATTAATCGTATACGGAATACTCATTTGATCTAAATATCCAGTTACTTCACGGAAATGTTTTTTACAATCAGCACACAGATGATCTGTCATAGCAGGAGCATCAGCGCATAATGCAATTGTTTTCGGGTCTTTACTGTCTAATATACGCAGTGGATTATTTGCTAATCGTTCACGGTCGACAGCAGGGAGATCTTTGATATGTTTTTTAAAATAATTCGTTAATTCACGAATATATTTTGGACGGCAATCCTTGTCTCCAATACTGTTTATATCGATTGAGAGATTTTTTGCACCAGATTCCTCGAGTATCGTATATGCTGTTCGCATAACGAGAGCGTCGATGATGCTTTTTTCTGATCCATATACATCCAGATCAAACCCTGTGAATTGTCGATAGCGGCCCTTTTGTGGGTTTTCGTGACGAAATACAGGTCCACTGTGATACATTAATACTGGCTGAGGCAAACTTTGCATACCATGTTCGAGATAGGCACGCATCGTACCAGCAGTATGTTCAGGACGTAATGCCAAATGATCACCACCTTTGGTTTTTAATGTGTACATTTCTTTGTCGATTACATCAGTACCGGCACCAATGGCTGTGGTAAATACCTCGACCTGTTCCATAATCGGAGTCTCGATAGGTTTAAATCCATAATATTCGGCAATTTCTTGAGCTTTTTCGAGGAATCCTTGGATATAATAATATTCATCTCCGGTAATATCACGCATACCACGAACAGATTGGGGAATGACTTTTAATCCAGTAGAGGCAGACTTTTTAGTAGTTTTTGGTGTATTTGTTGGCATATTATGACCCAGTATACACTATTGTAGAAAATTGTAAAAAGGTAAGAAAAACAAAATTTTATTGGACAAAATAGATTTTTTCGTGTAGAGTGTGTCGGTAATTATTATTTATCTTTTACTTTATTATGGAAATACGAAACATTGCTATTATTGCCCACGTGGATCATGGGAAAACTACTTTAACAGATAAAATTCTGGAATTTTGTGGTATGCGCGAAGAAGGTGTATCAATGGATAATAACGCTCTCGAGATGGAACGCGGTATTACCATCTATGCAAAAAATACATCAGTATTTTACCGTGATACAAAAATCAATATCGTAGATACTCCTGGGCACGCGGATTTCGGATCAGAAGTAGAACGCGTACTGCGTTCAGTAGATTCGGTACTGCTCATCGTAGATGCACAGGAGGGACCAATGCCACAAACTCGTTTTGTATTGAAAAAATCTCTCGATCTCGGTATTAAACCAATTCTCGTATTAAATAAAATCGACAAACCAGGAGCGGATGTAGACCGAGCTCATGATGAAGTATTTGAATTGTTTATGGAACTCGGAGCAAACGATGCACAGCTCGATTTTACGACAATCTATGCAATCGGTCGTGATGGAATTTCTAAAAAAACCAAAGATGCAGAGTGGTCAGATATGTCAGCAATGCTCGATGTGATTCTCGAATCAGTTCCACCTGCAGAAAACGACACTACCAAACCATTCCGTATGCAACCATTTAATCTCGCATACGATAATTTCCTTGGACGATTAGGAATCGGTCGTGTATACGAAGGTATCGTGAAAAATGGTCAAAACGTATTTATTAAAACACCAGATGGTAAACCTCGTAATGGTAAAATCACTAAACTGTTTACATTCGAAGGAGTAAAACGAGTAGAAGTAGACCAAGCCGTAGCAGGAGATGTATGTATGATTGCAGGAATTGCTGATATCTATATCGGAGAAACAGTTTCAACAGATGCAGATGCAGCACCATTACCAGCGATTACTGTAGATGAACCAACGATCCAGCTCGACCTATTGGTAAACAACAGTCCATTTGCAGGTCGCGAAGGAAAATTTGTAACTACTCGTCAAATCAAAGAACGACTTGAAAAAGAATTGGAGGTAAACGTGGGACTGCGTGTAAACTTTGACGCTGATGAGAGTCGATTGGTTGAAGGGTTCAAGGTTTTCGGACGTGGAGAAATGCATATTGCAGTATTACTTGAAAATATGCGCCGTGAAGGTTTCGAAATGCAAGTTTCTCAGCCTCAGGCAATTATCAAAGAAGAAAACGGAGTAAAAATAGAACCATTTGAAAACGTAACCATCGATGTACCAACAGAATTCCAAGGTCTCATTATTGAAAAACTCGGAACTCGTGGATTCATTATGCAAGACATGAAAATCGGTGATGCAACGGTGCGTATGATTTTCGAGGGACCTACTCGTGGATTATTCGGATATCGTGGACAGTTCATGATTGATACTCGTGGAGAGGGAATCATGGCTACACAATTCGTAGGATTTAAACCATATGTTGGAGAAATCACTCGCAAGAATTTTGGAGCGATGACATCTATGGAATCAGGGAAAGCTCTCGGATTTTCACTCGCTAACCTCCAAGACCGTGGAACATTATACATCGGTCCACAAACAGAAGTCTATGAAGGAATGGTAATCGGTAATACAGCCAAGGGAGACGAAATGATTGTAAACCCATGTAAAGGAAAACAATTAACGAATATGCGTGCATCAGGAAATGATGAGGCTATTACATTAATCCCACCAGTAACGGTTACTATTGAACGAGGATTGGAATTAATCCAACTCGATGAATATCTCGAAATCACACCAAAATCAACCCGTATCCGTAAACAATACCTCACAGAATCAGAACGATCTAAACACAAGAGAAAATAAAAACATCAAAAACCATGTCACTTGACATGGTTTTTGATTGGTGTATAGTATTTGAATTGTTCACAATTAAATAAAATCAACTATGGACCAAGGAACTCAAACAGGGCAAAAATTATTTGCAGGACAAGAAGTATTTGTATTTCTGAAAACAGGAACTATACCTGTGAGTAAGAGAATAAATCTCAATATTCCTGAAGATTTTCAGGAAAAAATCAAGGCAAAGCTAGACCACAATCTCAATGTGGTGATATCAAAATCTGTTATAGCGGATCATAATCTGGCTACACCAGGAACAATATCAGAAATAGGTCACCATGTGGTTATTTCAAAAGAGTGTTGCCTAAAGATAGAGTAGTTGAAAAAAGAATATTTATAAAAAGCGTGCAATATGTGCGCTTTTTTGTTATACTGTTTTTCATATGTTAGATATTAAATTTATTCGGGAAAATGCCGATATTGTCCGTGATGCCTGTACTAAAAAACACATTACTTTTGATGTGGATGCATTGTTAGTATTGGATCAAGTTCGTTTACAGAAACTCTCTCTCGTTGAAACATTACGAGCAGAACAAAATACTGTTTCAGATCGTATACCAAACGCTGCGCCAGATGAGCGGGTAACCCTGATTGCACAGATGTCATTATTAAAAGAAGATCTCAAACAACACGAAAATGAACTCCGTGAAATTAACGATGAGTGGCAAAAACTGATGTTACAAGTTCCGAATGTACCAGATATTTCAGTACCAGATGGTGACAGTGATGTAGATAATGTAGAAATTCGGGTATGGGGAGAAAAACCAACGATAGAAAATCCTAAAAATCATATTGAACTATGTGAGGAATTTGACTTGGCAGATTTTGAACGCGGTGCCAAGGTTGCAGGATTTCGTGGATATTTCTTGAAAAATGAAGCCGTGCAAATCGAAATGGCATTATGGCAATTATTTAATGAACGATTAATTGCAAAAGGATTTACTCCGATGATTGTACCGTCTCTCGTTAATAAACAAACACTCACAGGAACAGGATATCTCCCAGGAGGTGAGGACGATCTCTACAGAACCCAAGACGAAGAATATCTCGCAGGAACAGGTGAGGTAGCAACTATGTCATACTACAGTGATGAGATAATTGATAAATCACAATTGCCGATAAAAATCTCGGCTTTTTCTCCGTGTTTCCGTCGTGAAGCAGGAGCTCACAGTAAAGACACTAAAGGACTCATTCGTGTTCATGAATTTTTCAAACTGGAACAAATTGTTCTTTGTGAAGCATCACATTTAGAATCTGTTGCTCATCATGAAACAATCACAGAAAATGTCGAAGAGATTCTCCGTGATTTAGAATTACCATATCATGTAGTCGTAAACTGTGGAGCTGACTTGGGACAGGGACAAGTGAAAAAATACGATATTGAAGTCTGGATGCCATCACAAAATACTTATCGCGAAACACATAGTGCGTCATATTTTCATGATTTCCAAACTCGTCGTCTCAATATCAGATACAGAGATGAACAGGGAAATCTCCAATTCGTACACTCATTGAACAATACCGCTGTTGCTACGCCGCGTATTGTGGCTTGTATCCTCGAAAATTATCAACAACCTGATGGTTCAATATTAATCCCACAAGTTCTCCAAAAATATGTTGGAAAAACACATATTACGAAATAATCTACCCGAACAATCTGTTACTACTGGTCCACTCAGACAACAGACTCTACCAGAAACCAGATTTCCTACGATACTTAAAATACTCATGTTAGTATTTTTTGTCTGTGTATTATTGTTTGTAACATCAATTGCAGTATTACGTATGCCTGCATTACAAATAAGGCAACTATCAGTCACTGGAACGGTATTAATAGATCCTGCTGCATTAACTGATACAGGAATGCGGTTCTTGTCAGAGAAAAAATCTTTTGCAATACCACGAGGAAATAGTGTGTTATTTAATAAACACAGTTTAGAGCAATATCTCAAGAATAATTACCCAATGATTGCAAGTATTGAATCCAGTTTTATAGAACCTTATCATATCCAAATAACTGTACGAGAATATTTACAAAAATATCTATGGTGTACTGATACTACTCTGACAGATTGTTATCGTGTAGATGATACAGGATTGATTTATGATCATGCGCCTGATTACAGTCGCGGTGTTTATCCAATATTTATTACAGCATTACCGACAAACACAAAAATAATCAATACTATCATTTTTACTAATCAGTATGAACAGATAACCATAGAACAAATAATGAAAGAACTATCGGACAGTGGATTTATGGTAACCATGGTTGATACCAGTGCAGTGTACGACTATCAATTATTCGTAAATGCACTCAATGGTAATCCATTAACAAATCACACCTATATAAAAGTCTCAAAAAAACCACAAACCATATCAATACACGAAACATTGGATTTATTACTCCGTGATAAAATATTCCAGAGAGATGTTACGACAAAAACATTGGAATATATTGATCTTCGTTTTCCAGAAAAAATATTTTACAAGTTTAGCGACACTACCTATGCACCAGAAATTTTGGAGCCAGCTCCGGCAACAATCTAATACAAACAATAGGCCATTTTTCTGTATGGCACCGATGGCTGATGTTACTGACCCTGTATTTCGCGATTTAGTTGCGACCTATTCACGAACAGGAGAACTAGGTGGCGGACCAGATGTGTTTTGGACAGAGTTCGTATCAGCTGACGGTTTAGCACATCCAATAGGACGAACAAAATTAATGCGAGACTTGGTTTTTACAGACAGAGAACGACCGATACTTGCACAGTTATTTTCGAGCAATCCAGAGAATATGCGAAATGCGGCAAAACTGTGCGCAGAACTTGGATTCGATGGTATTGATATTAATATGGGTTGTCCTGATAAAACCATCGAAAAACAGGGTTGCGGTAGTGCAATGATTAAAACCCCAGATATTGCCATACAGGTCATCACAGCGGCTAAAATGGGTATTGCAGATGCGGGTTCTGATATTCCTGTATCAATTAAAACTCGTGTGGGATATAATAAACCTGATATTGAAAACTGGATTGGATTATTACTAAAACAAGACATCGCAGCACTGACCGTACATGCACGTACTCGCAAAGACCTCTCAATACAGCCCGCAAACTGGGATTATATTAAACAGGTAGTACAATTACGAAATAACATCGCACCAAATACAGTAATCATCGGTAATGGTGATGTATCAGATATAGCACAGGGAATAGAGCGTTATCACGAAACAGGTTGTGACGGTATTATGATCGGACGAGCCGTATTCGGTAATCCATGGTTATTTGATACCGAGAGAACTATCATACAGAGAGGGAATTGGAATCTACCATTGTATCTACGATGGTTACCACGGTCATGGACAAAGAAAATAATGGGAGATACGCGATATACTGTTTCCAATGTCTCAATTCCTGAAAAACTGCGTGTACTGGTAGAACATTCAGAATTATTTATGGAGCAACTGGGAGACATTAAATCATTCTCAGTTATTAAAAAACATTATAAAGCCTATTGTCATGGATTTACAGGAGCGAAAGAATTACGCATCCAATTAATGGAATCGAATACTGTAGAGGAGGTAAAACATATTGTAGATGAATTTTTAAAAACATACCAAGAATAACAAAACATAATAAAATACGCGGGAGGCATAGCCTCCCGCGTATTTTGTTGTTTTATTGCTGCTGAAACGGAGTATACTGATGATTCTCTGGAGTCGGACTTGCGATAATCATACGCTGAGTATTAGCATGTGATAACAATGTCTCACGCAGTGGTAACATCAATGCAGTGTCTACATCACGGAGAATGACTTGTTCAGGATTGCTTTGTCCTGTAGAAACAGAGACTTCTTCGCTTTGGATTTCTACCTCACAGCGACATATTGATAACATACGGTCAGTCACGCTCTGGTATTGTAGTACATTATTAATATGACGAAAGGGAATACTGATTTCAGATCTGTTTAAAATCCCAGTACGAATATACAATGCATTTTCACTGACCATAAAACTACTGTTTTTATAATCGAGCCATGCGATGAATACTTGAACCAGTCCTACTACCAGTGCAATACCGATACCGAACTTTGCGAGAAATCCGACAATATCAACCGAGGTTGCAGATTGTAATTGTTGTGCTACATCACCACCAGTACTCACCAATGCAATGGCAGAAATTAACAAGATAATGACAGGTACGATGAGTCTCCGAATAATTTTTGCAGAGAGACTTTTACTCCCATAATGGTGGTATGTATTGTGTTGAATTTGTTCCATGGTTTAATTATACCGTAATGGATATTTATTGCAATTTAGAGACTTTTATTGTAAAGTAGCTCTACTGGAGGATTGGATGAGTGGCTGAAATCAACAGTTTACTAAACTGTCGACGGGTAAAACTGTCCGTGGGTTCGAATCCCACATCCTCCGCAATAAAATAAGGAACCCGATAGGAAATAGATATATAATCTAATTGAATAATAGATTATATTATATATGCTTGACAAATATTTTCTATATGTTATACTAACATAAATTCTTTAAAAAAATGAAAAAAACCAAACAAGGTGAGCTGAAAAATAGTAGGCAATATCCGCTGGTAAGTTCCCGTAGGAACTTCGACAGTACTAATAGATCTAAATCAATTAGTACTGTCGCGTGTCTCGGAATGCGTTTTCCGACTGATGAGTCCAAAAGGACGAAACAGATGTTCATTAAAAAGTGATTCTTGGTTCCTTGTAACTATGGATAAAAAAACTTTAAAAACAACAACAACCCAGTTTATAAGACCCCACTACAAGGAGTGGAAAACAGCATTCAGCTGTCTGGGAAATTATTATGGATAAACAACTTATCTATAAAACACTGCAAGAGTGTCAAAATCTTGAGGTTTCTGAGAAAAGATATGCAGTTCATCGTGTGTCATATTCTACTAATCAAGGGCAGTTCCGGTCGGAATTAGATCCTAATTATAGGTATGATGCACACAGATTTGTTGCAGAGTTTTATGAAGGAAACTCTATCACTCTGGATAGTATCAAAGAAATGATAGTATCCCAAAGTTGTGGTGCGTTTTTTCGCTCTCGTCACGAAACTGTAGATGGAATGAATACTGATGATGTTCGCCCTATTTATGTGATTGATCGCCATCTCTGTGTTATTTCAAACCCACTTGAATTTTCATTTGCCTCCAAATTTGATGAGAAGGTTAGGTTTGAAAGACTGGAGTCTTGGTTAATTAATTTCTAAATGGAAAACATTTTTTCAGAAACGGACCGGTCTCACACTATCCACTAGCACGGATAGCCGGTTGGCAACAGAAAGTACGTCTTCGAACCGAAAAAGTGAAAAAAATGGATAAGAATTTTTTTATCCATTCTGTCGGAAAGTAATTTCTTTCCCTGATGAGTCCAAAAGGACGAAACAGAAACGCTCTTTAAATAAATAAACATATGAAAAATTATAAATTAACAGACAATCACCCGTTTACTTACCCGCAACTTGTTGCATACTGCTCTAATTTTTTCAAAAAAAGTTTTTCAGTAAAACTCATTGCTCAAGCAATTGAGAAAGATGCTTCTCTTGAAGAGAAAGCGTTGATGTGTAATAAGCCTAAAAACTTTTACCACGATGAGATTTTAACAGTCATGGGACAAATTAATCCTGCGTTTAAGACTGCGCAGGAACAATATGAGGCAAAAGTTAAAAAAGAAAAAGAGTTGGCAGGTAAAGAGCCCGAACGTAAACTACTGAATATGTTATTTGGCCCAAAGTCTTAAAAGGAAAACGGACGAGTTTATTATTAAAATCGTCCATATTTTTTAGAATTTGATATGTATATCGAATCTTAAAAAATATAAAAATCCTCTCCAAAAAACAAAATTAAAAAGGAGTCACTACTCATGCTTCATATGATAATACCCATGTGCCACGATACATCCCAATACTCCGCCGATGATAAATGGTTCGAGCAGGGCAGTGGTGGATGCTGGTATAATAAATGTTTTATGGAGAGCTATAATGCTGATTACCAGGACAGAGAGTATACCGATCACAACAGTGGTATACCGTTTCGCATGGGCAGATAATTCATGAGACAGGAATAGTACATCCATAATGACGTGAATACTGTTCATGGTGATATCACGAACCGATAACACTGATTGTGACCACGATAGCCATTCGATACTCATATGGACGAGCAATATTCCAATCGTGATATAGTTACGTTTTGCATGAGCAAATCCTGCAACAGTAATTCCCAGTACCAGCAACAGTACAGTCTGGATATTCCAAGTAAATTCTAACAAATGAGAACCGATGTATAATCCATACAGTCCGAGAAAAACGATAAACAATCCTTGGAAAAAAGGTTTTTTAAAAAATGACATATGAAAATTATTATATCATAATTAGAACACACTGGATACCGGATCGAGTCCGGTATGACACTGACAGATTATTAGTATAGTATTCAAAGTTTTAAAATATAACAATTATTAGTGTCATCCTGAACTTGATTCAGGATCCAGGGTTTTTGATTTTTAATAATGATTATGGTAAAATAAACCTATGAAAAAAAACCACACCATAGGTATCGTTTTAGGACTGTGTATGATTACTGTATTAGTATCTGCACATTCTGTTTTTGCATTAGAAACAGAGAAAATAAAATCTGAAACACAGGGTTGGTTTATGACCCATATTGTTCCACCGATTGATAATTGGCGATTACGACAGGTAATGATTTGGGAATTAATGCTCAAAACACGAGAACAACCAGAGCCGGTAAAAACAGCAACTGATCTCGTTAAAAAAACAATTACTGACAAGGTAATTCCCACAGCAGACCCCGAAATGAATTCTGTAATTGACAGTTTTAATCCAGAAACAACAATCAGTATTGCATATACGTATTTATTACAAGTCTTGGTTTGGATATTTAAAACAACGGTGGTATTTTATGCATTACTCATTATGGTTGTATTATTGGTTATTAAAAAACTGTTTTCTCTGTTTACCAGTTCATCAGAATAATTACTTATGCAACAGATTATTTTCAGAATTATCGTTACAGCACTGTTAGTATGCAGTATGTTTTTTGTGGCTCACTACGTATTTTTTATCGGAATTATTATTGCAGGATTATTGATCGATCGTTATTATGAATCATTGGCGGTGATGACATTATTTTTTATTGGATTTATATATCCAGCACAACACAGTATTCATTATCTGGTCTTGATGATACCGGTTGTGACAATCTTGGCCCAGTACTTGATCAGACGCTATAGCACCTTGTATGATTAAACAATTATTTAACAAACTGTTTCGCAAAAAATCTTTTTCTCATATCTATGCTGATGAGGTTTTTTTGGATAGTAAAAATATTCCAAAATTTAATATGAACCAGATGGAGGGAGTACTGGAACAACCATTATCTCAAACAGGATTTCAAGTATTCACTGGTATTGTTATTACTATTATGGTCGTATTTATTATCCGCAGTGGATATCTACAAATTATTCAAGGAGAAAATTATCTAAACAAGAGTAACAATAACTATCTCCAAGGAACGACCATCTTTGCAGAGCGGGGAATTATCTATGACCGTAATGCTGTTGAGCTCAGCTGGAATGGTATTAATCCAGATCCATCTATTCCATATTTAGAACGAGAATATATCGACAAGCCTGGGTTTTCACATTTAATCGGATATATTGGCTATCCTACCAGAGACAGTTCTGGGAACTTTTGGCGTAATGTAATTATTGGTAAATCAGGAATTGAACAAGTGAGTAATACCGTATTATCAGGAACCAATGGTAAACAACTGGTAGAGACTAATGTAGACGGCACCGTACTGTTTGAAAACAGGGGAGAACCAGCAACTCCAGGACAAAATGTCACCCTCACGATTGACTCACGAATACAATCTCGTATGTATGAATATATGCGTGAATATGCTACCAATCTGGGATTCTCTGGTGGAGCAGGAGTAATGGTCAATATTCATACAGGTGAAATACTGGCACTGGCGAGTTATCCAGAATACAGTAATACGATTCTCTCGCACGGAGATGACCATGAAACAATTCGCAGTTACAGTACAGATTCTAAAAAACCAATGTTTAATCGCACAATCTCTGGATTATATACTCCAGGAAGTATCGTAAAACCATATCTCGGTATTGCAGCATTAAATGAAGGACTCATCACACCCAATACGACCGTTTACAGTAGTGGGAGTATTGAAATAAAAAATAAATACAACGATAATACGCAAATATTCCGAGACTGGAAAAAAGGTGGACATGGTACCGTAACGATTACCAGTGCAATTGCAGAATCAGTAAATACATTTTTCTATGCTATTGGTGGAGGCTGGGCAGGACAAGACGGATTAGGAATTACAAAAATGCAGGATTACTTTAATCGGTTTAAATTAGCTGATCCTGTCGTGTTTGAACTCGGACCTACAAAAACAGGAACTATCCCAGGACCATCATGGAAAAAGAAAAACTTTACCGATGGTACATGGAGATTGGGAGATACCTATAACGCATCGATTGGTCAGTTTGGTTTTCAAGTCGGTATATTGCCGATGGTACGAGCCGTATCAGCGATTGCAAATAATGGAACATTGATTAATCCGTATATCATATCAGATTCTGATATTGCGCAGAAAAAAACAGAAACGATTTCAGGAATATCCCAAGACAGTTTCAATACTATGCGTACCGCAATGCGAGCAACCGTGACCGCAGGTACTGGCCAAAGTATGAATTTACCCTATGTACATGTCGCAGCAAAAACAGGAACAGCGCAGGTTGGAGCAAATCGTCAGTTTATGAACTCTTGGTCTACTGGATTTTTCCCTTATGAAAATCCACAATACGCATTCGTACTGGTAATGGAACGTGGACCATCGACTAACACATCCGGATCATCAGCTATTATGCGAAAAGTATTCGACAGTATGTACACTGAAGCCCCTGAATATTTTGGATTACCAGCGAATACCACAAAACAATCAGTACAACCTACAACAGGTCCAGAAATCATCGGAGACCAAGAGCCGGTAACATTGATCGATTCAGATGACAGTTTGAAATATTTTTATGAACATATATTAGAGACTAATACACCACAAACAGAGATACAATAAGAATGTGGTTAATTACGAATTATAAAAACTCTCGTTGAAATCACACTTTGTATGAGTACTTGCGCAGGCGGGTAGCCGAGCGAGAGCAAATTTTTCACGAGAAAAATATTGTATTACTCAGACAAAGTCGTGATGAGTAAGAGAGTTTTTATAATTCGTAATTTTTTGATTTTTGACATGATTTATGATAGGGTAATTATATATGAACAAGGAATACATCACACAACAGAAAAAAACAGACTTAGAAACAGAACTCAACGAATTAAAAACGGTTATTCGTCCTGCAATTATCGAACGCGTAGCATCAGCACGAGCATTGGGTGATTTATCAGAAAATGCGGAATATCATACATCCAGAGAACAACAATCTAAAGCCCAAGGCCGCATCGACTTTATCGAGGATTTATTAAAACGAGCTGTTATCGTAGAGCGCACAGGTTCAAGTAATGCAGAAATGGGAGCCAGTGTAACATTTAAAAAAATCGGTACTGATATAACTAAAACGTATACATTGGTCAGTGTTCATGAAGCAGATCTTGAAACAGGGAAAATAGCTATCACATCACCAATAGGGAGCGCTATGATCGGTAAAAGTATCGGAGAGCAGTTTACCGTCAGTACTCCAGCAGGGGAAACGGTGTACGAAATTATCGATATACAATAAAATCAGGACGGAGGTCCTGATTTTTTGTTTTTCTTTTGTTTAGCTGTTTTTAATAATCTTTCAATTGGTATACTGTTTGGATTTTTTACATTTTCCAGTTTGAATGTTTCTGGTTTTCTGGGATCTATACCACATGCAGGTAATCCAAAATTAAGTCTATGAACCACCTCTGCAATAATGAGTGCATGAATTAATGAATTATGATTATTACCATCAATAATTCCAATATGTTGAATTTTTTCTTCTTTATTTTCTTGTTTAAGATCTCTTTTTAAACTATCAGGTAAAGTAAATTTTGGCATGATATAAATTTTTATTTAAAATATACTGTACACTATTATATAAATCATGTAAAGTATTACATAGGGATATTGACTTTATAATTTACATATGTTATACATAGTATGTCAATTAGGCTTATACTGAGTCTAGATAGCTAGGTTTATAGCCAGAAAGTGATGCGATATCGCTTTCTGGTTTTTTTATTTATTCTTTTATGCTATACTGTATCTATATGGCATCATTATCTGAACTACGTAGCGTACGACTTGAAAAACTGCATTTATTAGAACAATCTGGGATGTCTGCATACCCATCATCTGTTCCTAAAACTCATAATCTCTGTGATATTGTGAGCGATTTTGTGAACCTTGAAACATCTGGAGCTACTGTATCTGTCGTTGGTCGTATTGTTTCATTGCGCGGTCAGGGGGCAATATTGTTTGCAAATATATTTGACGGAACAGAGCGATTCCAAGTCGTTTTTAAACGAGACGTAATAGATTCAGAATTATTTAAACTGTTTACTGATGCAGTAGATTTGGGTGACTTTATTTCTGTTACTGGAACATTATTCACAACAGAACGTGGAGCACAGAGTGTGTTATGTCAGACTTGGACTATTGCTACAAAATCTCTCCTCCCAATACCGTCAGAACATTACGGATTAGAAGACGTCGAAGAAAAAATGCGAAAACGATACTTGGACGCAATTGTTAATCCAGAGGTTTTTAATCGGTTTAAAACTAGATCTGCAGTTATCAAGTATATTCGCGAGTTTTTTGACGTGCGAGATTTTATGGAAATAGAAACACCAATACTGCAAAATCAGGCAGGTGGAGCAATGGCGAAAACTTTTAATACGCATCACAATGCATATGATATGGACATGGTATTGCGTATTTCGCTCGAACTCGAACACAAAATGATGATGTCGGCAGGATATCAACGTATTTATGAAATCGGTAAAAACTTTAGAAACGAAGGTAGTGACCCAACACATATTCAAGAATTCACGATGATTGAATGGTATGCAGCGTATGAGACATTGGAAACAAATATGAAATGGACTCAGGAATTAATTGCAGGAATTGCAAACGATGTTATCGGTAAAACTGTATTCACTGTGCGAGACCGTAATGATAATCCTGTAGAGATTAATCTGGGAGGGAACTGGGAACAAGTGAGGTTTGATGACCTTCTTCGTCGTAATGCAAATCTCGATATCAGTACTGCGAGTTTAGATGAAATTCAATCTGCAGCAAAACATTGGGGTATGCATCCTGATGAGATTAATAAAACAGGACAGGCAAACTTGTTAGATTTTATTTATAAAAAATCTTCACGAAATAATATCATCCAGCCAACATTTGTTACGAATTATCCAGGAGCATTAAAACCATTAGCACAACAGAATTCTGATGGCACTGCAGAAATAGCGCAGCTCATCATCGCAGGTGCAGAGATTACGAATCAATATGCAGAGCTCGTAAATCCAATCATCCAGAGAGAATTATTACAACAACAATCAGACTCTCGTGATGCAGGAGACGATGAAGCAATGCAAACAGATGATCGATTTATCACCGCTATGGAACATGGTATGCCACCAATGACAGGGTTTGGTATGGGAATTGACCGATTAATTGCAATCCTTACAGAACAAGACAACCTCCGTGATGTGATTTTTTATCCAATCATGCGCCCAGAATAGATTTATAAAAAGTAAGCCTTGGCTTGCTTTTTTGTTTTATATGTGTTATTAATATATAAACTAAATTTTTAAATAAAATGAAAACAGAACTAAAAATAGAAGAAAACATTACTATGAGACTTTTAAAAGAGTCAGACGCACAAAATTTGTACAATTTGATTGATAATAATCGGTCATTTTTTAGAAGATTTCTATCATGGGTTGATGATGTTACATCAGTAGAAAATTCATTAGAGAAAATTAGAAAAGATATTTCTGGTTTTAATTCTGGTGAATCACTTGAATTTGGAATATTTTTTCATGGTAAATTAATTGGTCGTTGCGGTTTTCATGAAATTACTAAACGATCAGCAGAGATTGGATACTTACTTGGTCAAGACTATACTCGTAGGGGAATTATGACACAGTGTGTAAAAGTAATTACTCAATATGGACTTGATAGTCTCGAAAAACATCGTATTGTTATAAAAATGAATCCAATGAATACTACAAGTAGATCGATTCCCGAAAGACTTAATTACACATACGAAGGAACAGAACGAGAGAGTTCTCTGGACACTAAAGGAAATTGGAGAAATACAGAGGTCTGGAGTTTTATTGCAGGTGATAGTTTTGAAACAAAAAAAGTAAAAGCATGTTGTCCAGTGTGTACAAGTATAAGAGTAATTGATTCTAGTATTTATATAAGCAATGGAGTAATTGGTCCAGGCTATCATAGTCATAAAGAAACAGATCAGAGAACATGTTTGGATTGTGGGGTAAATTTTACTCCAACAAAAAATAATGGTTTTTTAAAACCAAAAGAACATTAATATACTAAAAGCAGTTTATTTATAAACTGCTTTTTTTGTTTTTCCGGAAAAATATGCTATAATGCAAATATTACCGTAATTCAGAATACCTGTTATTGTTGTGTTTGATGTTTTTTTTATTTGTCTTTACAAACTTTTTAAATTATAGAAAATCTATGCCACCTATTCAAAAATTTACAACCAAAGCCCGAGATGTGATCAAACGGTCTCATGAACTAGCACTCGAGAGAGGAGAACATTATGTGAATAGCTTTCACTTTTTAGCGGCAATTATTTTCCAAGACGATAGTCCTGTATTACCTGTATTTGAAAAAATAAATTTAGACCTCGCAAAGTTTACAGATGAATTACTCGAAAAAATAGAATCTAATAAACCGATGTCCAGTGTCGTGGATAATTTTCAAATGTACCTAACTGATGATGTAGTTAAAATATTAGATACATCAGTAGAGCTCGCAACTGCCGGCAAGGAACCCTATGTATCGGTAGAACATTTATTCATGGCATTACTGACTCATGTATCAGAAGCGCGCGATTTCTTGCAACGCTATGATATTAATCATAAAACAGTAAATCATGCACTCGATGAATTAGAACAACAGAGATTATCAGGAGACCATCAACCAGTCAAACAGTTTCGTATATTATCTAAATATTCTCGCAATCTGACAAAACTCGCGCTCGCTGGGAAATTAGATCCGGTGATTGGCCGAGAACGAGAAATCAGTCGCGTGATTGAAATCCTCGCACGACGCACTAAAAACAACCCTATTTTGATCGGAGAACCAGGAACAGGTAAAACTGCCATTGCCGAGGGATTAGCCATTAAAATAGCCCAAAATGACGTTCCAGAGTCATTACATAACAAAGACCTGTTTCTGCTGGATATGGGGTTATTAATCGCGGGAACAAAATACCGTGGTGAATTCGAAGACCGTTTAAAGGGTATCATGAAAGAAATCGTCAATTCAGAAAATCAGGCAATATTATTCATCGATGAAATTCATACATTAATTGGCGCAGGTGGGGGAGAAGGAACCATGGATGCTGCGAACTTGTTAAAACCTGCACTCGCTCGTGGAGAATTCCGTGCTATCGGAGCAACGACTGTATCTGAATATCAAAAATACTTTGAAAAAGATCCAGCATTAGCACGACGTTTTCAACCTGTATCAGTATTGGAACCGAGTAACGAAGACACATTATTAATCCTCCGTGGACTCAAGAAAAAATACGAATTATTCCACGGAGTAGAAATCACCGATGATGCATTATCATCAGCAGTTGAATTATCGACACGCTATATCACGAATCGTTTTCTCCCTGACAAGGCCGTAGATCTCATCGACGAGGCTGCTGCTGGACTTAAAATTGCGCTCGAAAACAAACCTACAGAATTAGATGAAGTCGAACGTAAAATTAAACGATTAGAAATTGAAAATGAAGCATTTAATCGTGAGTCAAGTAATACCTCAAATCAAACAGAACGTCAAATAGCTATCAGTCATGAAATCTCAAATATCCGAGAAGAAAACAAAGAATTAGAACAACGATGGTTGAATGAAAAAAACCTCATCACAGGAATGAAAAAAATCAAGAAAGAAATCGATCAATTAAAACATCAAGCCTCTACAGCAGAATTACAAATGGATTTAACATTAGTAGCAGAAATTATTTACGGTAAAATTCCATTACTGGAAAAAACACTCAGAGAATACAGTGAGAAACTTGATAAAATAAAACCTGCTAAACGAATTCTCCGTGAATCAGTCACCGCCGAAGACATAGCACGCGTGGTTGCAAAATGGACAAATATTCCTGTAACAAAAATGCTCGCCCAAGAAACAGAAAAATTAATTCATATTGAATCAGAATTAAAAAAACGTGTAGCAGGCCAAGACGAAGCTATTTCAAAAATAGCTATGGCTCTCCAGCGGTCTCGTGTGGGTATCAATGACCCTAAACGACCTATTGGTTCATTTATGTTTTTAGGTCCGACAGGAGTCGGAAAAACAGAATTAACCAAGGCTCTGACCGAATATATGTTCGATGACGAAAAAGCTATGATCCGTATTGATATGTCAGAATACATGGAGAAACATTCTATTTCTAAATTGATTGGAACTCCTCCTGGATATGTAGGTTACGAAGAAGCAGGTCAATTTACAGAAATGGTTCGTCATAAACCATATAGTGTAATATTGTTTGATGAAATCGAAAAAGCTCATCCTGATGTATTTCATCTCTTACTCCAAGTATTAGACGATGGACGATTAACCGATAGCAAGGGTAGGGTAGTGAACTTTAAAAACACGATTATTATCATGACCTCTAACATTGGTTCATCACATATCCAGAAAATGCAAACACTCGGTTTTGGAGATACAGTAGGGCAGAATTACATTCAGACCAAGGAAAAAGTAATGGACAGTCTGAAAGATTTTTTCAAACCAGAATTTTTAAATCGTATTGATGAAATTCTAATATTTGACACATTGACTCCTGAAATGGTACGAACGATTGCAGAAAACCAGTTTATGAAACTGGCAACTCGCGTAGCCGAAAAAGGCATCACCGTAACAGCAACACCTGCTGTATATGACCACCTGGCAAAGATTGGCTATGATCCACAGTTCGGTGCGCGACCATTAAATCGTGCACTACAAAACCATGTCATTAATCGTATTGCTCCGATGATGCTCAAAAATGAATTAAAAACTGGAGATACTCTGACAATAGATTATTCTGATAAAAAATCAGAACTAACATTTACCATTAGCAAAAAGAAAAAACAATCAACCGTTGCCATGCATATGGATGAAATCATGGGTGTCCCATTATCATAAAACAGTTGATTTAGGGAGAAAAAAATGCTACAGTAGTCAAGTTAATAACTGCTCGAAAACAGGGCAGTTATATGCGTCGGTGGTAGAGTGGTCAAATACAACAGACTGTAAATCTGTCGGCTTCGGCCTACGAAGGTTCGAATCCTTC
>CAZYHU010000002.1:978-3850 GCA_964647175.1 uncultured Candidatus Saccharibacteria bacterium | reverse complement strand
ATAAAAACTCTTTTAATTTTTTAAAAGAGTTTTTATTTTAGTTTAATTATTTGTAGCTGGGATTTTTTTTATCGTAATGAAATGATATATTGATTATACCGCCGCCGCAAGGCGTCCACACCTGCAGAAATGCAGGTGTAAATTTTTACCTTGTTTTTAATTGCTTTCTTTATATTGTATTGGTACAAAAGATATATTGTGCGACATTAAGATATTAATCTACCCATATAAAACAATGCCTTGGAATCAATTGATTCCAAGGCATTGTTTGTGTACTTCTCTCTCGTTCTCTGTGCGTGTGCCAGGGTTCGAACCTGGGACCTTTCGAGTATCAGTCGAATGCTCTACCAACTGAGCTACACACGCATCTTTGAAGATAGTAAAATAAATTTTATTATCTTCTCAGGGTTATACTATATCAAAAAAATAGTTAAAAAGCAACATTACTCATCGTCATCATCAGTCCCCTCGCCCCAGTCTCCAGTCTGTAACTGTTCAATGATTTTTTCGATATTACCAACCATAATGAGTGGAATATTTGAAAACGATTGTTTGATACGATGATCAGTGATACGGTCCTGAGGATAGTTATAGGTTCTAATTTTCTCAGAACGCATACCGGTACCAACCTGATTTTTACGATTACTGGCGTCTTTGGCTGCGCGTTCTGCATCAGCGATTTGTTGTAGTTTAGATTTTAAAATCTCGACTGCTTTTTCTTTGTTTGCTAATTGACTGCGTTGATTAGTCGACCGTACCCAAAGACCTGTCGGTATATGGATTACACGAACGGCTGTTTCTACCTTGTTAACGTTTTGACCACCCTTACCACCTGCTCGTGAAGTCTCAAATTCTAATTCTGATTCAGGTAATTCAATAGTGAATTTTTTACGAATAGGCATGATAGCAACCGTTACTGTAGATGTATGAATACGTCCCTGTTTTTCTGTTGCAGGAATTCGCTGTACACGATGTACTCCTGTTTCGTATTGGAGTAATTTATAACAATCAGTTCCTCTGATTTCAAAACTGGCTTCTTTATATCCTCCTACGTCATTAATTGATTCATCCAGTATACGCCATGACCAACCTTGTTTTTCACAATAGCGTTCGTACATCTCTGCCAAGTTTTGAGCGAATAATGCAGCCTCGTCCCCTCCTGCTCCAGCTCGTAATTCCAATACCAATTCATTCGGGAATTCTTCTTCTTCGCGTTCTTTGTCCAGTATTTCAGCTATTTGTTTTTCGATTTCCGTAGCATGAGCTGTTAATCGTTCTAAATCATCTACTGCTAAATCCCCCATTTCTGGATCATTCATTAATTCCTGTGTTTCTAATTGCTGTGAATATACTTTTTCAAGTTCTGTAGCATAGTAATACGTACGAGGATTATTTTTTAATTGTTCAATATCGAGCTGTTTCATAGATTGTTTCAAGTCTTTTGATTATACTAAAAAACCCCTGAAAGTCAAAGGTTTTTTAGATACATTATGCAGTTGCCTTTTTAGCGCGAGCTGCACGTTGTTTGAATTTCTCTGCGCGCCCTGCTGTATCGAGGACTTTTTCAGCACCTGTATAAAACGGATGTGAAGCACTTGAGATTTCTACATTATATAATGGATAGGTTTCTCCATCAGTCCAAACAATGGTTTCTTTTGAATCAAGTGTTGATCCAATAAGGAATTTTTCATTACTTGACACATCATTAAATACAATGTATTTATAGTTTTTTGGGTGGATATCTTTCTTCATGGTTTTTAGTATAGCATAGTATCGCTATTTTGCAAGTAATTTATAGCTATTCTAATTCCCTTCCAATATATCAATATTTGCTTGAATTTTTGCAACGCGTCCGAGAACTTGTTTCCCATAACTGCAATTACTACCTCCTGTTCCATAATATTTACACGCTGCACGGATTTGCCCCGCATATCCAGTACTAGCTCCGAGATCTGATAAATAGAGCGATGAAGCAACAATTGCATCCTCTGCATCCCATGGATTTGCACTGCCAGTAATAGCTGTAATACGGTTTATAAACAATTTCCATGTTGATGGAATAAACTGTGCAGGACCCATAGCTCCTCCCCACCCTGCAACACCTGCAATCGGACATGATACTACTGTTTTATAAGGATCCATACCTAGATTTCTCGTAATTTCCAAAAACGGTGGAATGTCTCGTTTTGGACTCATTGAGTTAGTATATGTTTTTGTACCTGCCGTATTAACCCCTGTACCATCGTTAGCTGGATTAATATAGCAACGTCCTACGTTCGCACCCAGTGCTGATTCCTGGGTCAATATCGCCAATACAAACGCTGCTGGAGTACCTGTTTTTTTCTCGGCTTCTTTCGCGTATTCGAGCGCCGTTCCGAATGGAATGGCTTTGGTACTACCTCCTGCGAAACGGAATAATTCACTGCGGATTTTATCTGCACGAGCCTTTCTCTCTGCAATTACTTGTTCATATGATTTTTCTTTACTTTTACTGATTGAAAGCAAGTTATTTTTCTCTGTTTGTTTTACTTCTACTTGTTTTTTACTTTTTTCAAGTTCATATTTAACATCTAATTCTGCGTCTTGTTTTTGTTCTAATGATTTCTTTTCTTCATCGGTTGCTGCCTTTACTCGTTTAATGGTTTGGAATGAATCCTGTAATGATGCATTAAAATTATCAAAAATATCACGATCGCTGTAATAATCAGAAACGCTGGTATTGGTCAGGAGTAATTCCGGTACTGTAGTTTCCTCGATTTGGAATTTTTTACGTAATATTTGAGCCAATGTCATTTCACCTCGTTGACGTTTATCATCTAATTCACCTATTTTTTTAACTTTTTGAGTGATTTGACCGCCGAGCTGGGTGATC
>CAZYHU010000002.1:0-968 GCA_964647175.1 uncultured Candidatus Saccharibacteria bacterium | reverse complement strand
TTATCGATTTGTGATTTTAGTTTTGTTAAATCAGAACCAATCGATGCAGAATTTTTTTTCTGTTCTGATAGCTCTTTTTCTTTTTGTGCTATTTCTACTTGCAATTGTTCTAATTCTCGGCGGAGCTGAGCCTCGTCTGCAGATTGAGCAAAAACACTGGTACTAAAAACACTAGTAGCTACCATCAGAATAATTAATATACAACCAGTTATTTTTTTATAAGTAAGATTAAAATACATAGAAAGAATACCATACTAGTATAGCATACTTTTATAATAAAAAACCAGTGGCAGTGCCAATGGTTTTTTATGTAGATTATTCTGCTGATTCTTCTTCTTTTTTACCTTTTTTCTCTACTGCGATTGAATCAAAATCAATAGTTCCTTCTGATTCTACTTCTTCTTTGATACTTGTAATTGCTGCGACTACTTCTTCTGGTTTGTGATCTTTGAGGGTTACACCATGTGGTAATACGAGATCTGAAATATGGATTTGATCGTGGAGTTCAACGAGAACAGAAATATCAACTGGAATTGATTTTGGTAGATCTTTTGGTAAACATTCGATTTCTACTGTATGAATCATTTTTTCTAATGTTCCGAGACTTGATTTAACTGCTGGTGATTCACCGATGAATTCAAGTTCTGTATGAACTGTTACAGCATGGTGAGCATCAATAGCTACAAAGTCAGCATGGATAACCATATCAGTTCCTGGGTCGATTTGGAATTCATGAATGAGTGTTTGGTGGCTTTTACCATCTAAAACCAATGTTATTGCTGTAGATTGACCTGCATGTTTCCATACTTTTTTAAAGTCTTCACGAGTAATAGTAATACTAACAGGACTGGTAAATCCAGAACCATAAATAACTGCAGGAATATTCCCAGCAATTCTCATAGCTGGCAGTGATTCTGTAGCTGATCGATTGTGTGCATTAAGTGTAATCATAATAGTGCCATTATACA
>CAZYHU010000001.1:10433-32159 GCA_964647175.1 uncultured Candidatus Saccharibacteria bacterium | reverse complement strand
TCATGCCTGCATTACTGAAACGTATGAGTAATGGTATTATGCTCGACAAAGTAATGACCGAACCATGTAGAACAAAAAAATTATCCAGAAACGAATATACGATTACATTAACCGAAGGACGCAAACATCAGGTTCGTCGTATGGCCAATGCATGCAAACTGACTGTTACGAAACTGGTTCGTATCAGAATCGGAAATCTCAAAATCGGAAAAATGACTGCCCGTAATTACAAAGTCCTCCCTGCCGAATTAGTCGCTCAATTAAAAACCAATGCCTAGGCATTGGTTTTTAATTTATTTACTATTCCCTGCCTTGATAACATGTTCAACCAATGTATGCGTATATCCCCATTCGTTATCATACCATGCGAGGACCTTGATCAGATTTCCTCCTACCACACGCGTCATAGCCAGATCTGCAATCGATGCATAGGTACTGCCGAGAATATCACTTGATACCAATGGTTCATTGGTAACAGTAAATATTCCTGCCCAGCGCGGATCTCGTGATGCAGTGGTGAGTATGGTGTTTACCTCATTGGCCGTAGTATCCCGACTGGCCAGAAAAGTAATATCGACAATCGATCCAGCCGGTACAGGAACACGGAGCGATATCCCATCGAACAATCCAGAGAGTTTCGGATATGCGACTGTAACTGCAATCGCAGCACCCGTAGACGATGGAACGATGTTTTGTGCTGCTGCGCGCCCCTCACGAAGATCTTTCTTGCTCGGACCATCAACCAATGATTGAGATGCAGTATATCCATGCGTCGTAGAGAGAAGGGCTTTTTCTATACCGAGAGCCTCGTCCAATATACCAATTAATGGCGATGAAGCATTTGTAGTGCATGATGCATTACTGGTGACAGGACAAGTTCCGAACTTGTCTTCGTTTACACCGAGCAGTATCGTCTCGCCAATAATTGAAGTATCTGTACCAATTTTTGCAGGAGCTGAAATAACCACATGTTTTGCTCCACCAGTAATATGTTCTGATGCAGTATCATAGGTCGTAAACAATCCAGTAGACTCAACCACAACATCTGCCGATACACTGCCCCATGGAATCTCTGCAGGATTTTTCACAGCAAATACGGGGATTTTCCGACCATCAATAACCAGATTATCTCCATCAATCACTACACTATGATCCCAATTCCGATATACCGTATCATGACGCAATAAATACGCAAGTGATTCGAGCGATCCCAGATCATTGATAGCTACAATTTCAATATCGTCTCGGTCCCAAGCCTGTTTTAAAAATGCACGACCAATACGACCAAAACCATTAATACCTGTTTTTATTTTTTTCGTTTTTTTAATTACCATAGGTACAGTATACTATAGTGATAATTAAAATACAAAAAATATACTTACATTGACTTTTGTATATAAATAAGTATTGTATACTACAAATAAATTATTTAACAAATGAAGAATAAAGTAAACTTTAACTGGAAACTACTACTCGGGATTATTATCCTGATAGGTATCATTATTTATAGAGAGCATTTTTTGATTTTTTGGAATCAGTATAAATGTATGATTGCAAAAATAACACTACTTTTTATTCTGATCTACCCTTTCAAAATAGGCAGAGATATCTACAGTGTCTTTTGGGGGATAAATAAAAATGGCAGTGTCTATTCACTGTTTGGCATATTTCAAATAGCAGACAGGGATGCAAGGTCTCTGTTTGGTATTATGATTTATCAACAAGCTGACTGGAATGCTTGCCAGATTTTAGGAATTAGTATCTATCAACGAGGCGGGCGTAATGTTTGGCAATTATTAGGAGTGAGTATTTACAAAAAAGCAGATGAACATACACTGCAAGGATTTGGTGTTAGTTGCTATCAATATGCGGAAAAATATTCTCACCATGCTGTTGGATTAAGTATCTATCAATATGGATGTAAATATGTTGGTACCTATGTTGGAATGAGTATTTATCAATACAGCCAGAAAAATACTTGGCAATCATTTGGATTAAGTATTTATCAATGCGCTATTAATGAATGTTTTACGGGTTTTGGAATAAACATAGTTCAGATTTCTAAAATTAATAGTCAACAATACTGTAGTTTTAGTATTTACCAGAGTGCTATGAGATTAAAAGCTAATTATAGTTTTTCATTAGTTAGAAAAGGTTCCCATATTTCTGATGATTTCTCTAAAAGTTTAATGACTATCGAAACAGAATAACACAAAAAGGATTGTCGTGAGACAATCCTTTTATTGTATCTGTTATTCTAAAATCCGTTTGATTCTGTCACAATATTCGCAACCACCACTACTGCCATATGTTTTTGCAGTACAGACTTGTTTCGTCCAATCCCCTGTCGTGAGGAGATTTTGATAATCTGATATATCTCTGATTAATAATTGTATTTGTTCATCGGTAATGCGTGTTCTGTAACATGCGTTTTTATTATCTCGGTCTTCTTCTAAAAACAATAATCGTGATTCTGAAACACTGTTCCCCTCTGATCCAGAGATGAGATAACTGTACATCGCGAGCTGTCGTAATAATCCTGACATACGACCGTCGTCCCCAATCTTTTCAATCATACCTGTCGTTTTACTGGTTCCTGTTTTAAAATCTGTCACCGTAATAGACCCATCGGGAGATCGTTCAGTGAGGTCGATTTTTCCATACATAGACAAATTCGGGAACTGTTTATCACGGAAACTGATACTGCGTTCACTGGTATAATTTTTTGCGAGGTTATGATAATACATATCAATCCAAGTTGTAATTGCACTGTATGCATCAGTACCAAGTCTCTGCAAATCTAATTCACTATGTATTCCCTCTCGTTCTAATTCATAGACAATAGTATTTTTTATTTCTGTCTCTGTGGGTAATGATTTAGATTTTAGAATAAATTCAATCGTATTATGCACCGCAGATCCGAGAGCCAGCGAGATACCCTTGGTCTCTGGGAGTTTTAAAAAGTTTCTAAAATACCATTTCCACGGACATTCAAAGAAATTATTTAACATCGATACAGAGATTTTTGTTTCACTGAAACGTTCACTCACAAAATCTGTAATGTCGTGAATAATATCATGATCACCTGTTCCTTTACTTGATATATGACTGAGTGCGTAATTACGTGGATTGTTTTCTAAAATAGTTTTCTGATTATCACTGCTCGATAGTTTGATAAAATGATTATCTGATAGATCAGTAATCACATCTGCTAATGTCATAGCTCCACCACTGTCGCGAGTATCGGCGAAACTGATCGTGCAGAATTTTCGTGCACGAGTAATTGCAACATATAATTCTCGTTTTACGGTGAGTGAGTCTTTTTCTGCGATTTTTGTTTTTATTGATTCAGGCAGAGAAAAAGCATTTGGTTTATCACTCATGATGATTTCCTGATTCATATGCCCTATCCATACATGATCATATTCGAGACCTTTGGATTTATGGAGCGTCATCACACGGATACCGTGACTACCTCCCAGATGAGCTACATTGATACTGTTACCATAGGTATTGAGACGTTTAAAATACCGCAAAAAATCTGACAGTTTTTCTGTAGGATATCGAACAGACCAATCATCCACTGCATGGATGAGACTACGGACGATTTCAATATTTTTTATTAGAGCTTCATAGTTTTCTGATTGATCGATTAATAATTCGTTCCCAATCACCGAGACAATATGTGCAACGGTTTCAGTACTGCAGAGTGTTATCCATGTTTCTAATTTGCGAGCATATACAGGGATTGGATGCTCTGCTGTAAATAAACCATCGTTACTGCCATAATGAATCATATCAGAGAGCGTTAGAGCATCTGGTTTTTTCAGAGATTTGAGAAACTGATGGGCTTGTAATGGTGGGATATTACTCGTACTGTCGAGCAATGATTCTGCCAGTACTACTGCATTGTTTGGATTTGCAATAATGTCGAGTACTCGTAACAGTTTTTGAGTATTTGGAATATGTAATAATGAAACAGATTGTTCTGAAACTACTGGTAATTCCATAGCTCGTAATAATTGCACCGCATGTTTTACCTGAGCATTTTTAGGTACCAATAAAGCACACTCATCGGGACTGACTCCAGACTCAATGAGTTTTTTAAAATATAATCCTGCACCGATAATTTCATCACGACTGTAATCAAACGACGATAAATGTATTTTGTTATCTCCCTCTCTATTACTGCGTAATGTTTCGAGCGTAATACTGCTCTGTAGTAATTCATCAGCCAAGGCAAGTATCGGCGCAGTAGAGCGATAGTTTTCTGTGAGGGTTATCATCGTTGCGCGACCAAATACTGTTTTAAATTCGGTAAAATAATCTACACTTGCTCCAGAGAAACCATAGATCAACTGTCGGTCATCACCCACAACAAAAATATTAGGTAATTCTATCTCTCCCCATACGGCACGCAAAAAACTGTTTTGTAATTGACTACTGTCCTGATGTTCGTCGATTAATACATAGTGATAGTTTTCATATAAATCTGCACGGACGTCTTCGTAATCTTCTGCAAGTTTAACTGCATATTCTAATACATCATCATAATCCATGAGATTACGATCTGTTTTTATTTGTTCGTATTTTGTATAGAACTGTACTACCTCTGTCGTTCGTTCTAATCCTGCTATTTTTTTCTCTATTTCGGCTTTTAGTTTGCCTTTACTTGGTCCGCGACTGGAAATACTGTCCGGATCTGTTTGTAATTGTTGTATTTCGTTTTCTACTTGATATAAGAAATCTGCCGGAGCTATACGTTCACGTTTGAGCAGTGAAATTAAACTTTTCACATCATGAAAGTATTTTGACGGATCGGTTCTCGGCCTTAAATATTCCCAATTACCCTGTTCTAATAATTCATCAACGATAGAAATCGTTTCATTGTCTTCGAGGAGTTTTGGCATATGCGAAAAATCAAGTAATTGCCAATTTTTCTCTATCAGCGTATTAGCAAAACTGTGAAATGTAGTTATTGTTACATTACGCGCTGCTGTTCCAATATATTTTTCAAGTCTCTCTCGCATTGCAGTAACACCAGATCTGGTAAACGTTAGACAGAGAATACTGGACGCTTCTGTATCTGTTTTTTGCAAGATATTTGCAATACGGAGCGCGAGGACCTGTGTTTTCCCTGTTCCAGGACCTGCTACCACCATTACGGGGCCATCTAATGTTTCCACAGCCAGACGCTGGGCTTTATTGAGACTGTTTAATTGTTCTGTAAAATTATTCATAGTGAAAGTATAGCACAAATACAACACTATTGACAAAAAACTGTTTATGAGTATAATAGTATATGAATTTGATAACAATTAAAAAAACAAAAAATGAATCAACAAGAATTATTTAGAAAACTAGAAGAGAGATTTCTTTCACCTAATTTTTCATTAAACAGCGAGAGATTATCTCTTATGAGATTACTCGGAGAGTATAAGATCACCAACATGTCGGAGCTATTACCTATAATGACTACCTGGCGAGTAGAGAGACCAAATAATTGGAGAATTGTACTCTTACAATTATCCAGCCTATTGTGGATAGAATTAGACAAGATTCCTTTACCGGAATACTCTTCTAATCGAAAACACGAAGCAATAAAACTCCATGAAAGTTTTGTTGCAAAAATGAAAGACTATAGCCGAGAATGTGGTGTTGGATATTTCGATAGAAAAACTAATTCTCTTAATGAGAAAGAGATTGAAAAATTTCAACAGCATATGTTTGATCTTCAAAAGATCAAACAATCATAATTTTTTCATAAAATTTTGTTTGATAATAAAAAACCACCCGATGCGATATCAGGTGGTTTTTATCTTGGAAAAATATTTCGTAGGAAGATTAATATTCTCGCATATCTGCCTGAGCAGAGAGTTTTTTGATTAAATCAACAACTACTGATACGGCAATTAATATTGATGTTCCTCCGATAGCGAATGTCGTATTCCCTGTGATATTTTGTAATATCAGTGGTAATACTGCAATCGTTGCCAAGAAGAATCCTCCGTATAATGTAATGCGTGATAATACTACTCCTAAAAATTCTGCTGTTGGTGCTCCTGGTCGAACATTAGGAATGAATGCTCCACCCTTTTGTAATCGGTCTGCTGTTGCTGTCGTATCGAATGTTACTGCAGTGTAGAAATACGTAAACAAGAATACTAATACGAAATACACAATACCATACGCTAATTGATTATTTTGGAATCTCGTTAATGCTGAACTAATTGATTGTAATAACGTACTACCAGATAATGATGTAAGCTGAGCAATAATCTGTGGTAATGTCAGCAATGATCCTGCAAAGATAATTGGCATTACCCCAGCAAGGGTAAGTTTTAATGGAACATGTGTATCTGCTCCTCCTGTAGTAACACCGTTACGAGATTGTTTTGTATAGGTTACTGGTACACGACGTTCTGCTTCGTTAATCGATACAGTAAACCATATTGCGATAATAATAACCAGTACAACCATAGCATACATCAACATTTGTGATGGTTCGTAACTGAATAATGAACGAGAAATATGTCCTGGAATATTAGCAACGATACCGAGGAAAATAACCATTGATGCACCATTACCAATACCGAATTCTGAAATTAAATCAGCAACCCATAATGTGAGGAATGCTCCCCCCATTAATACAACAATGTTTTGGATTAATACGATAGTCGATGTATCAACAAAGATATTCTGTGAACGAAGAATTGAAATAATTCCAAAGCCCTGGATAAATGCAAATACTACTGTGAGATATCGTGAATATTGTGTGAATTTTTGACGTCCGATTTCTCCTGATTCATGATAGAGTTCTTTTAATCGAGGAACTACCACCGTGAGTAATTGGAGAATAATAGATGAGGTAATGTATGGACCAACTCCCAATGCTACGATAGACATCATCGATAAACCTCCTCCTGAAAAGATATTAAGGAAGGCAAAAAGTTGATTGTTCCCGAGGAATTTAGTCAATGCAACAGAATCTACACCTGGTAATGGAATTGTTGTTAATAATCGCATTACGATAAACATCAATAATACAAACAATAGTTTAGTAACAAGACCACGATCAGAAAGAATGAGTTTTATTTTACGGAAAAATGATTGAAACATATGTAGTACTATATACCATAAAAACCAGTATATTGCTATACTGGTTTTTATTATACCATATAATGGTTTACTCCTTAATAGTACCTCCTGCTGCCTCGATTTGAGATTTTGCAGATGCTGATACTGTACAATGTTCTACAGTTAACGCTATAGAGAGTGTTCCTGTTCCAAGTATTTTAACACTTGATGATCCTAATCTCGTTTTAGAGAGAATTCCCATTTGCATTAATGTTACTGGATTTACAGTGTCTCCTGCTTTAAATGTTGCCTGTAGTGTTGCAAGGTTTACCGGTAATACCAAAGGTTTCAAGTAGTTACTTTTTCCTCGGTTTTTACCATGTCCACGAAGTTTCGGAATTTTCTTGATCATGTCGCGGATTTCTGGTCGTTTACGGTGACCTGCTCGGGCGTTTTGACCTTTTGTTCCTCGTCCTGATGTTTTTCCACGAGTTCCTCCACGTCCTACTTGGACATGTTTTTTGTTAGGAGTATCGCGTTGTAATTGGTGTAATTGCATAAAATTATTCTGCTTCAGGAACTGCTACTGGTTCTGGTTTTTTTGCATTTTTAGGAATGGCAAAAATAGAGAGAGCCTTGATAGTTGCTGCTGCAATGTTAAGTTTGTTTTTTGTACCTGCAAGTACTCGACCTGTTACATCATGGATTCCAGCTAATTCAATAATAGAGCGCATAGAAGACCCTACTACTACTCCTCGTCCACTGTTTGGCATGAGGAATACTTTTGCTGAACTTGATTTTGCAGTGATATCATGTTCGATAGAATTGTTTTTCGTTAATCGAACGCGAATCATAGATTTTTTAGCTACAGCGATCGCTTTGTTTACAGCTTGTGCTGTATCTCCGGCTTTACCTACTCCGAGTCCTACACCACCTTTTTTATCTCCGATGGCTACTACTACTGAGAATGAGAATCGGCGTCCTCCTGAAACTACACGAGTTACACGACGAACACTGAGGGTTTTTTGATCGAATTCTGGTTTTGGTCGTTCAAATCCTCCACGTCCACGAGGTCCTGATGAATTTTTGTCCCCTGGGCGACGAGCTCCACCTGCTGGACGAGCTCCGCGAGGAGCTGATCCACCTGCTGGTCGAGGTCCACGGTTATATGTACTGCGTGGAGCGGTACTGGTTGTTGTTGTTTGTTCTGACATAAAATTAGAAAATAAGTCCCGCCGCGCGAGCACTGTCTGCTAATGCTTTGATTCGACCTGTATAACGAAATCCTCCACGATCAAATACGACTGTGGTGATACCATTTTTTTGTGCTTGCTCTGCGAGGGTTTTCCCTACAGTTTCTGCGCGTTCTACCTTGGTGCCTTTGGTGATTTTTAAATCATTTGCAGATGCAATGGTTGCATGTGTTTCATCGTTGATGATTTGTGCATAGATGCATTCATTAGAACGAAATACAGACAATCGTGGGCGCATAGTACTCCCTGAAACTCGAGAACGTATTTTTTTGTGTCGACGAATACGAGATGGTATTGGTTTAATATATGACATATAAATAATGGAGTATTATGCTGATTTTTTACCAGCCTTACGGCGTACTACCTCATCATCATAATGGAAACCTTTACCTTTGTAAGGTTCTGGTTTTTTGAGTGAACGCACATAAGCTGAAAATTGTCCGACCTGTTCAATGTTAATCCCTGAAATAGAGATAACATTTTTTTCTGCTGTTACGGTTAATCCTGTAGGGATTTCAATATTCACAGGATGTGAAAAACCAAGTGCTAAATCGAGCATTGATCCGTTTACAGCTGATTTAAATCCTACTCCTTCGAGGATGAGTTTTTTAGAGAATCCTGTAGAAACTCCGTTGATCATGTTTTTCACATGAGCAGCAGTTGTCCCCCAGATTGATCGAGTAAACACATCAGTTTTAGAAATAGTGAGATTGATACTACCATCTGCCTGATTAACAGTAACTGATGGATGTAATGCACGAGTTAGAGTTCCTTTCGGTCCTGTTGCTGTGAAATTAACACCATCGATAGTTACGGTTACACCTGCAGGGATAGCAATAGGATATTTTGCAATTCTTGACATAAATATTACCAGAGCTCGCAAATGACTTCACCTCCTACGCGTTCAGCGATAGCAGTGTCACCTGAGATTACTCCTTTTGGTGTTGAGAGGATTATTAAACCACGACCTTGTTTGATTGGACGAATATCACGAACTCCTGCATACATACGACGAGAAGGTTTAGATACTAACTTGATTTCTGAAATACGAGGAAATGCTTTTCCAAGTGTTTTTGGAGCAGTGTAGAGCAATACGATTTCTAAAATATCACCAGCATTTCTGGTTTTTTTCGTATACCCTGCAATGTAACCATTATCAAAGAGGACTTTTGCGATGTTTGATTTTACTTGAGAAAATGGAACAGTAACGACTTCACGTCCTGCTTTTCCTGCTGTAAAAATCATGTTGAGCATGTTAGCAATTGGATACATATAATTATTATTACCAAGAAGACTTGCGTACTCCTGGGATTTTACCTTGGTTTGCTAATTCGCGGAATGTAATACGAGAGAGTCCAAAATCTCGTAGATATCCTTTTGGTCGACCTGTAATTTGACAACGGTTTCCGTAACGAACAGGAGATGAGTTTTTAGGGAGAGATTGGAGGCCTTCCCAGTCACCTGCTGCTTTCATTGCTGCACGTTTAACTGCGTATTTCTCAATGAGCATTTTACGCTTGTTATTACGAGCAATCATGGATGTTTTAGCCATAATATGTAACAGTATTCTAATTAATAATCAGTGAATAAATATCTCAACTATGTATATAAATCCGGTAATAAATACTGAGTTTATATAAACAGTTGGATTTAGTTCAAGGGGTTAGAGTCATGTTCGAACATGACCTGCACCGTGTGGTACTATAGCAAAAGTTACGAGTAAAGTCAACAGTACTTATTTAAAATAAATTTTAAAAAACAAGATGAATAATACCTAAAACGATGAGGATAATCCCGACACTACCGAGCATGCGTCCGCTGTAGAGATAGGCTGTTTGGATATGAATATCCTGTTTTTTGTTTTTAAAATACGTAATACATTTATAAATACCATACCAAAAAGCCATACTCCCTACTGCAATACCAAATAGAAAGGTAACAACCTCGCGTGGATGTCCGACAGAATCAGCCATACCGATCATCGTGAATAATGCAGTAAATGTAAAAATCAGTGCCGGATTAAAAGCATTTAATACTGCAATTGATGTGAACTCTGCAAATGGATGCGTTTTTTTATCAGCATTATTAAAATCAAGTTTTTCACGAGATGCACTGTACCAAATCCCAATCAATGCAAATCCTGCGATGAATTCTGTGTACACAGCAATATGTTTGAGGAAATTTGCAATGACTTGTAAATTAAATCCAATAACGACACCATAAAATGCATCGGTTAAAATCGCACCCAATACAGAATACATCATACTGGCAAAGCCAAAAAAATATGCACGACGCAGTGTGATAAATCCCACAGGTCCTGATGGAAAGCCAATCAATATGCCAATGAGAATTCCCTTGTAAAAAATAATATCCATCTACATAGTGTATAGATTTATACAAAAATTACTAGACAAAAAAATACTCAGAGAGTATTTTTTTGTCTAGTAATTTTTTTCTTAAAGATTAATATCTTTGACTAAATTAGCTAACCGTTTAGTACGAGATAGTTTTGCTCTTTTTAATCTGATATAGAAATAAATAATTAATATTGTAGACATTGTTAGTAACATGAAACAAATGGCAAATACAACAATAATAGGTATCGTTATAAATCCAAGATCCAAGAATGGATATCTATGTACTCGAATAGTTACCGGTACAGTAGGTTCACTCATTAATCCTTGGGTATTACTTGAATACACTGTCATGGTATAATTACCTGGTATGAGCTTTTTATCAATAATAAAAATAAAGTTACCATTAATATCTGGATTTACTGTTTCTGAATAGACTTGATTATCTGCATAGTTAAATATTGCAGTAACTGCTACATCTACTGTACCTTCTGTTGTATTACCATAAATAACAATAGGTTGCTGTGTTAAGTTAGTCTGTTTTGTATAAGAAAATAATACTGGTGAGGATAATTTAATAATTGAAAAATCTATGTATCCGTTATATGTAGAGAGCGTATCTAATGCTTTTACTAATAGCGTGTGTTTGCCTGTTTTTAATAATGGCGCTGTGTATATACCATTACCTATGGAGTCTTCCCATATGACTGGGTCTTGCTGATCAATACGTATTTCATATTTTTTAATTATTTCTGGAGTATTAATTACTGCTATTTTAAATTGTTTAAATGAATTTTGTGGAATATTTTCAAGTTCTTGGATAATTAAAACACCATTATTATGTACTGTGGGTACGGTAGGAATTGTTATTGGTTTTATAGTTTCACTAATTGGAGATACTACTGGAACAGGTTCTTTTACTGCTGATATAAACGTAAACGTTGCACCACTAGAACCTGTGAGAATATTAGTTCCATTTCCATCATTAGCTAATATTGATGATGAACCTATTTTAATAAAACCTGTACCTGCTGATTTTACTCTAAATGTATAGGTTACTATTTTACCATTAGTACCAGTAAATCCTGGATTGAGGATAATTCCCTCGAATAATCCTGTTCCTGAACTGTTAGAATAACTAGGCTCCTGTGTCCAGAGATTAATAATACTCCCTGATTTAGAAGACCCTGTTATTTCTAATGTTGCAGGAGAATACGTAAACGCACCAGAAACTGCATTAGTTGATTGATTGATACTATTATTATAAAAAGAAACTGAAAAAGTTTTACCTACTGCATAGGTTCCTGATGATGGACCCACTGTTAATGTTGCAGCGTGGCTTGTATTAGGTAATACAAAAATAATACTAAAACTAGCAAGTAATATAATTAATCGTTTTTTATATATATTATTTTTTACGAATAAAGAGAACATAAAGTATCCCTAGTATACTAAATAAAAATATAATTGCAAAGATTATAATCACGTAGAACGATACGAGATATGCTGTTGTCACATTATGTTTATGATCATAAGCATGTACACTGATTACATACCATAGTGATTGGTTTTTTAATTCATATGGACTATCACCATAATTACACGTAAACCATTCACAGATGCGATATTGATCAATTCCTGATGCTTTATCTGTAGTTGCAAAAACAATAAATTTATTATCGTCAAAAATTGCTTTGTTATGTGTGCGAATTATTTTAAAACGCGCAGGTGCAATAGTATCAACGCTCGGATTTTCTAATCGAGTAACAATAGGTACAGAAATGATACTTTCAGTACTTGGAAATACTGTTCCCTGTCCATCATGTTTTAATAAATAACTATCAAAAGATTGTACCGTAACAGTTGGATTATTAGAAGTAATAATGAGAGAAAATAAATATCCATGATCTGTAGTAATACCTCCTGGAGTAATTCCTGAAAAACTTACCGACTGTTTTGTTTCATTAATTGTCGGAGTGTCCATCCATAATGAAATGAGAGAATTCCCTGTCATTACCTGAGTAATGGTTGATGATGTGTCTACTCTAATAGAGCCACTGATTGTGTTAATGAGTTCATTTTGCGTATCAACATATACATCAATACGAGCTGATTGATCATATTCTGGTTTAATGAGTGATGGTTCTACTATAATACCCGCGGAAAAAACCTGGTGAGCAGTTATACTCCCAATAATAACTAAAGTATAAAATATTGAGTTAATAATTTTTTTCATATGATTGTATTACCCTGTCCAATAATAGGCTAAAATACTAAAATCTACGAGATTTATTTTTCCATCTGCATTTAATAAACTTAATTCAAATAATGAAGCAGGCGTGTTTAATGATCGTTTATACCAATATGCTGTCATAGAATAATCTATCAAGTTTACACGACAATCACCATTAAGATCTCCCTTGACTGGACATTTAGTGATTGGTTTATTAGTCAATATTGTCGTATCTCCAACAATAAAATCAACTGATTTTCCAAATGGACTGATTTGTCCATCTTTTGCTGTTTTTGATTTAGTAACATGATTTCCTTTTTCAATAATTGAGGTATCAAAATTATAGAGAAATGCACCGTTTTTATCACTGGTTGTTTTATTAAATATCTCTCGTTCTGAGTGAACGGAAATAGTTACCTCGGCATTGGGAACTGATTGTCCAAAAATAGCAATATTTTCTCCTTGTTTAACTTGAGACTTATCAACGTTAATCGTTGGTGCAATAAAAATACCACCAATATTCGAAGATACTCCCTGTGTTACTAATATAGGAAATGTTAGTAATGACGATCTATTACCTGAACTATCTTGTGAATACATACTAAATATATAGTTTCCATTTGATAGGTTTGAAACAGAAATAGAAAAATTAGCATCTGGTCCTGCAAGGGTGTTTGAGATTACTTGTGCATCTTTGAGTAAAACTACTGTTTGATTAGGATAGGCTCTTCCAGAAAAATTAACACCTCCTAATCCTGTTCCAGCTGATGAACTGGTGCCACATCCTCCACCTCCTCCACCTCCTCCAATAGGTGCAACTGGTAATGCTGAAACAGTACTCGATTCACTCACGACAATACCTGATGCATATGTTTTTATTTTAAAATAATATGTTATTCCATTAGTGAGACTGGTTTGTGTAGTAGTGAGTACATTACCTACTGATGTATAGGTGAAGGGTCCTGATGATGATGTACTGATTCCTATTTCATATGAAGTAATATTTGCAAATACTCCTGTAGCTGCAGTCCATGAAAGTATAACCTGACCGTTTCCTGGTGTAGCAGAAACAATAGGTGATGTAGCTATGGGAAAATATAAAAATCCTGTCCGATTAATAAAACTGGAACTATCTGATTCACCTATGGTAAATTCTCCTGTTCCTGAAAAATATTGGAAACTAGCTGATGTAGATTCTCCACCTTGTAAAATCATTACAGGATTTTCTATTTGAAAACTAGTACTCGTGAGATTTGCTCTTACTTGATGTGCGCATATTAATATAACAAAAAACAACATCATACTCACAAATGCCTGCTTGAGGGATATGTTTTCTAATTGTTGTTTTTGTTGATTCACCCTAAGATTATAGCTGTTTTTTAAATAAAAACAAACTAATTAGCTGGTGCTGTAGTTCCTCCAATGTTAAGAGGTGCAACATCGAGCATTTTATTGAGTGTTACACTATAGAGAAATGCTTTTTTAGAATTAGTATAGATTAATACCTTGTCTCCTTTTTGAGCATTAACAAAGAATGGTTGATCTTTGAGTGCTACAGGATCTGAAACAGTAGCAATGGTTGGTTGCTCATCAACTGGTAATACTACGAGTTTTGAAACTTTTGCTACTAAATCTTTTGTTTCTTTAGCTAATGCTGTTTGTGGACTCTTTTTTAATTCAACTATTTGGAAATACATAAACCCAGCAAATCCAAGTGCTATAATAGTAGTAATAGGCATTAAATATTTTAACACTTTGGGTAATTTTGATATTTTTTCTTTAAACATAGAAATAGTTCGAAATAATTTCGATAAGGTTATAGAGTAACTAATAAATTGAGAATAAGCTACCTTATTCAGTACAATCTATAATAAACAAAAAAACTATTTTGTGCAAGTACACAAAATAGTTTTTTATGATTAAATAGTTCCTGTGTCTCCTGTAGTTGAATCAATACTTCCTGAATCTCCTGTTAATGAATCTGTTCCAGTATCAATTGATCCTGAATCACCAGAATCATCTGTTGGTATTTCAACAACTGGATCATCTGTTGGAGTATCAATGACAGGGTCACCTGTTGGAGTATCTCCTGTAATATCATCTGTTGGAGTATCGACAACAGGGTCATCTGTTGGGATATCCCCCACTGTGTCATCTGATGGGTTATCTACGACCGGATCATCGGTTTCAATAATGAGCCCTGGTACTAGACTTTCAAATATCTTTACATTTTTTACTGATAACACTGACCAAGAGAACCTAATATCGCGTGGTGCATTTTTATTCAATAGGATAGTGAATCCACTTGCAGATTTGTTCATCACAATACTTTGGATTCCTGCTGTAAATAATTCATCTGCAGCTGTTTCATCAATTTCGTCATCTTCAAACGAAATTGATACATTCACCACTGGTGTTGCAATATACTGAGCATCAAATACTACTTCTACTTTTCGTACACCTTCCTTGATCACTGCAAATCCTGCAGTATCAGTATTAAACAATGGAGGAACAGTAAACTCTGTTGCTCCTGTAAAGGTTACATTTTGTGCAAAGGTTACCCCACTATCAAAGAATGATAATCCGTTGAATCGTGATTCGCCTGCAAATGTTGCATCACCTGTTACTGTTAAATTATCAATAGTAACACCTCCATCTACGACAAATAATCCGTTATTCATCTTTGTTTCGAGTGTTGCTATTTGAGATGATAGTTGCTCATCCATTTCTGTACTGCGTGTTTCTGAATTTGAAATTGCTGTTGCCAGTGATGACATACTCTCTGCTGACATTTCAAACATTGCACCACCCGTATTACGTAACGTAATCGTAGTTGTTGTAACGGTATCAGTAATTACTGACGGTGTGAGCAATTCTACACCTGCAGCAATTCTTTCAGTGAATATACTCGATAATGATTCACTTGATGTTGATTCTTTTACTGAACGCAAGAATGTCATGATTGACTCCTGGGTTGTTGTTGCTATTAGTCCATTTGCTTGACTAAACTCATGAGCAAGTGTTTCAACATCAGAACCCAATGAATCACCTAATTCTACGAATAGCATAGCGTAACCACATTTTTCTCCAGATGGTCCAGAATAAGATTCTGAGTTCGTTGATGGTGTAACTGATTCTGTATCTGTTGCTGTTTCACTTGGTGCAATTACCCCTGGTCCGATACCGACTGCTGTAATGATATCTGGTAATGATGTGGTACATGATGTCATTTCTTCTGGTTCATTGATAACTTTTCCAAGTACTGGTCCAGCCGATGTTGCTTTCATTGCATATCCTGGACGAGACGATGACGTTAGTTTATCTCCTACATGAACTGGTCCATTTTCATCAGTTATTTTAACTGGAATACGACCACCTAATGCTATTGGATATGCATTTTCTGCAATAGGTCCTAGAATTAATCCTGGTTTTGTTGATACTATTCCTAATAGATTTTTTTGATATCGAGCAGTTGACCGATCAATACCTGCAGGCTGGTTTGGTTGTATTGCTACTACATCACCTGCTTCCAGTGGTGTATTTGAATAATAATATTCTGCCAAATCGGCTCCTTGACCGAGACCTAGTACATCCTGAGTAGCTCCAAATAATCCACTAGCAACTAAACTGGAACGAATATCATCAAATGCGAGTAATGTTTCTGCTTGCATTTGTTTGAGACTGAGATCTTTTCTCTGTGCTCGTATTCCTGTTCCTGTACCGAAAACAATTGTATCAGTATATGATGCAATTGCAGCTATATTATCTGATCCAGTACCACTCCATGCAGTACCAAAATCATCATTTTCTACTCCTGAATCGCTATTGTAAACATCTGTTTTCAAGCCTCCTGCTCCTGCATTACTAAATACAGAAACTCCTCCTCCATCTGCACTATCACTGGTTCCAACATAAATACTACGAACCTTGTTTATTTGTGTTGGAGAATCAACAGCGATTGAGGTTACACTGTTTGTTGTTCCGTATAGTTTTGAAGGGGCAACACGATAATCAGTACTAGTATCCGGTGTTGTTGTCCACGCAGGATATACGGTAAATGTTGTAGCCGTGTTTGAAATAATTTTTCTCGTTTGCCCTGAACCTGTACCACCAGTCAGTTCTACGACCAATCCCACAAAGGCATTCGGAGTATATGACTCACCAGAATCTCCGATTGTTGTAGAACTAAATGTTGTTGCTGCGCTCACCGTAGCCTGTGGCCTGATGAGATGCGTACGACCATCTAAATATAGTTTGTTTGCACCTATAGAAGTTAATCCTGATGTAGTTGTTGTTCCTGCACTCCATACAAACTCATCTAATTCTCCATCCCAATAACTGTCTCCTGTAGTACAGTTTGCTCCCGTACATCGTCCTCCTACAGTTAGTACCTGAGAACCATCCAATGTTAACGCTGCGGCAAGTGACGCATCACAGGCAACTGCCTGCCGTCCATCGATATACATACAAATATCTGTATCTGTATTTGTTACTACGAGATGATGCCACTGACCATCGTTCCATGTACCTGCAGAAGTTATCGCATCATCCATTGACACTGTCCCTACAGTTGTAAAAACGTTATCATCATCAATACCAAATACAATATTTCCTGTTGTATTCATACCTGCATAGATACATCCTGTAGCTGCTGTTGGTGTAGCAGGAGTATAACATCGTTCAAATATTACATCCGCTGCTGCTGTTATTGAGTGTTTAAACCATGTTGATACAGTAAATGATGTTGTACTTACTGCAGTATCTGCATCATAATCACATGTACCATCAGCGTTAGCATCCGAACATAAATATGAGTTATTGTTAAAGTTTACAGAACCCCCACGAATACCGTTTCCTCCGAATGTTGGAGATGTTGCCCCTGCGGTATCTAATGGATTTCTCGTTGTTCCTGTTGTTCCTACTGCACTGTTGGTGCTCGTAGAGCCAGCTGCATCATCAAATAAATGCACTGACCGAACTGATCCTATCATATATGGTGTAGCGCTGTCTTTGGTAGTAATTTTTGTCCAAGCAGGAACTGCACTTCCTGATCCTGTATGAACTTCTGCGAGCCCTTGACTGGTTCCAACAAAAACAATATCTCCTGAATCAACTAATCCAGCTGCTGCTGATTCTCGTGCACTAGAACCTCGTTCAATAACTGCGAGAGCACTGGGCGAGGTAGATATTACTGGCGCTGCCCCAGCCAATGTAATAGGTGTCGTTCCTGCAAGGAGTTGATTATAAACTCTGGCTGGAGTACCGTTTACCTGTGTTGTAATGTTCGTATCAACTGTTTTCCATTCTTCTAATTGTCCTAAAGCTTCATTAGTTGCATACATACGACCTCGTTTTGTAATATGTACCTGATTATAATCATTTCCTGTAGCATCAGAATAACTAATTACTTTTCTAGCTCCCATATTAATTACAGAAACTCCAGAATCTGTTGCTGCAGCGATTAGTGTAATACCCTTTAATGGTCCCGCTTGTGAATCAATAGGCATAATCAGTGTATTGGCTCTGTTTTCCATTGATGCTGTTTGTATATTTACAGAAACATCGTTAACAATATTATCAATAATAGCAAACCCTGTTTCTGCATTTGCTGAATATGTTGCAGTACTGTTACGGTTCGCAATGTTTACATCAGCCTGCGTACGGTTGGTAGTATTATATCGATACATGGTATCTTGTTTGAAATCAAAAGCATACATACCTGTAGCAGATGATCCATTAGTACCTACGATAACTACTCCGTTTTGAGCAGTTACTCCTGATGGATTGTTATTAGTATCAGCACCTAATGCATAGGTACCAGATTGAGTAAATTTCATCCATAGAGAATTATCTGCACCATCAAAGATATACAAAGCACTGGCCGTGGTTACAATAATAGCTTTTCTTGGAAACATTGAATTACCACAACGATCATCTGTAGCTAAACTACAACTATCACCTGCTCCATCGTCTTTTGTTTCTAATGCCCATGATCGTTGCAAATACTCAGGTGAATTTCTCCACTCTCCTGAATCTACGTCTCCTGCTGTATCATACACAAAAACATCAATAACTCCTGTTAAACTACGAGCAATATCTCCTCCTTTTAATATTAAATCTCCATAAATAAGCGCATTACCACGACTGGTTGCTGTTCCTACTTGAAAAATATCATTTGTTGTTGATGATCCATCTGCTAATACTAATGTTCCATTATCAGCGATAGACATCGTTGGTGTTGTATCAATAAATACAATATCATTATCCCAACCAGAACCAATAACTAATCCATTTTCAGATCCTGCTCCTGCAGTAATAGATCCAATATTAATACCATTGAGTGTACCTGATGCTATACCTGCCGCAACAATATTCATACCATTTTGAGTTATTGTAGATGACGCGCCAGTTGATTGTGTATTTATCTCAATACCATCCCAAGTACAAGCACCTGAAGCACAGTTTGTTAATGTTGGCGCTGCAATATTAATACCCTCTATTTCTTTTGTTCCTGCACCTGTCGTATTTACTGTAGAAGCAATTGATAGACCTGTAGTAACTGAGTTACCTGATGTGTTTGTAGATGCATCAGTAAATGAAATTGTGCTGACATTACCTGTTTCTGCACCTGTGTGTACATATGATGCACCAGTAATTACAAGTCCTCCACCTGTAGTTAGATTAGATCCTAATACTATTTCTTGAGCAGTTCCTGTTGTTAATGAACTGGCTGTATACGTATACCCATCTGTTGTTGTTCCTGTAAATGTTTGTGACCATGTATTTGATCCTTGAGCTATGGTCATATTCGCATCTAATGTCATTGAATCTGCAATATCTGCAAAGTCAATGACATCATCAGCTATTTTTGATGCGGTAATAGTATCTGCATCAACAGTAAATACTGTAGATGATCCTGAGACCGTAATATCACCATAATCTGCATCTGATAGTCCACCTCCTCCTGTTGCATCTGTTGAACATGCCCATCCTCCTGCATCTGTATATTTCAAAATATAATTATCAGTACATCCTTTTAATAGCGTTAGTCCAGCAGAACCGACTTCGAGTCCTGAGTTTGATGATGTTGAACCTGTTGTACCTGAGGATGTTAATGCAATACCAAGTGTACCACCCTCTGTTCCTGTCATTGTTAACCCAGCGTTTGATGTTGCTCCTGATACATAGTCTCCTGTAGTATCAGTACCCAAAGCCACAGCATCAGCATCAATAGTAAGTGCTGTACCAGAAACAGACACCGTAATATCACCATAATCAGCATCAGCTAATCCGCCACCAGCATTATCTGATTCACAATTCCAGTCATCATCTGTTTCATCCCATTTTAAGATTTCATTGTCAGCACAGCCTTGTAATAAAGTGAGCTGACCAGATTCAAATTCGAGACCCGATACTGATGCTGTTGATCCTACTCCATTTTCACCAACAGTTTTGAGATCAACTGCAACATCATCTCCTGTGAGAATAGTTCCATCTCCAGCAGTTAGATTAATATCATCTGAAACATCAATTCCAGAAATATTTCCTGTTCCAATATTTCCTGAAAGAGTCGATGTTCCAAAATTGAGAGTAAACCCAGTACCAGTTGCACCTCCCGTAAGTGTCCCTACTGTTGTTAGTGAAGATCCAGTAACACTACTGTTTAAGGTAGCACCTGAAAGTGTTCCTGCAGCAGCAGTTACGGTAATGTTTCCAGAACCATCAAAGGCTACACCGTTAATGTTACGTGGTGTAGTGAGTGTTGCGGCTGATCCTGTTGTGTTTTGGTTGAGTGTTGGGAATGAAGTGAGTCCTGCAGCTGAACCAGTAGGGGCGAGATAATCAGTGCCGGCTACGAAGTTAGCAGCACGGTAGTCTGATGCATATTGTGAGTTCGTTGCATTGTCTCCGGTGTTGGTTCCAGAGATTGATGATGCACCTGCTCCAAGAGTAAGTACTGAAGTGTTTGCAGCATTACCGGTAAAGGTAACGGTTCCTGTGTTTACGGTAAGACCAGTCGTGAGTGTTGCATTCGTTACACTTGCGGCAGTACCACCGATTGAGAGTCCAGATGCAGTACCAGTTAAGTTACTAGCATCTCCGGAAGATGGAGTACCCAAAGCTCCCCCACTGTAGAGAAGGGTTGCAGATGCATCAGGAAGGGTGAATGTTTTTTCAGTGGTTGTTGGGCCAGAGAATTTAGTGAATCCATTTCCTGTTCCTCCAAAGTTAGATGCAATGATTTGAGCGAGTGCAGCTGTACCATCAAAGTTGTTTCCATAGATTGAACGAGCAGTTTGTAATGCGGTTGCTGTACCTGCATTTCCAGAAACAGATGTTTGGTCTCCGGTGTTGGTTCCAGAAACAGAGGTTGTTCCGGTTACTGCAAGTGTTGGTGTTGAAGATCCTGTGAAGGTAATACCGTTAACGGTTGTTGGGGTGATTGCACCTAGGGCAATAGTGAGGGCTGGGGTTGCTCCACCTGATGATGATCCTGACACTCCGTTAGCAGAAGTAATTGATACAGCGGTAACCGTTCCGGTTGCAGCTGATGTCCATGATGTTACTCCATTACCGTCAGTGGTGAGAACGTTTCCATTTGAACCATTTGATGAAGGAAGTTGGAATACAATATTAGATCCAGCAGTCGTTGCTACTTTGAGAATTCCTGCTCCAGAGGTTGATCCATTAAGGGTGAGTTGTCCATTGGTTCCTCCATTAGCTCCAAGACTTTGTGTTCCTGAAACCGTGAGACCCGTAAGTGTCCCTACTGTTGTTAGTGAAGATCCAGTAACACTACTGTTTAAGG
>CAZYHU010000001.1:0-10333 GCA_964647175.1 uncultured Candidatus Saccharibacteria bacterium | reverse complement strand
GTTCCGGTTACTGCAAGTGTTGGTGTTGAAGATCCTGTGAAGGTAATACCGTTAATACTTGTAGCTGTTGCTACTCCAAGTGTAGGGGTTATAAGTGTCGGTGAATTACTAAATACCAATCCACCCGTACCTGTTTCATCTGAAATAGCAGATGCAATACCAGATGATGTACTCGTACCAGTAATTGCGGACGTTCCATTACCTATTAATAATCCTGTAAGAGTATTCGCTCCTGTTCCTCCTGCTGATACATCAATACGTCCATCGACGTTAGTATCATATGTTGTTGTAAGCATATCTCCTAGACCTGAGATAGTTTGCCATGATGGTAGATTACTAGAAACAACCAATGCTTGACCATTTGTTCCTATTGGTAGTCTAGTAAAATTACCACTACTATTTCTGTAATAAATATCACCTGTAGCATCTGAACCAAGATTTAATGCCAGTCCTGTTGCAGTTAATTTTCCTGCTATTGTTAAGTCTCCTGCTGAAGTAAGTTTATTGAGATTAGAAAAGAATTGTAAATCCCCTGTTACTCCTGATTGAAATGTGAGTGCATTAGTTCCTATGGCAGATAATCCGGCTGATGCAGAACCTAGTACAAGTGATCCATTAGTTAATACAGGAATTTGGTTTGCTGTTGCTGATTGAGCTGGTGTATATCCACCGAGAGTATTTGCATTGAGCGCATATCCTGCAGAGTTAATTCTCTGACGTGGTGATAATGTTTCAAATGAAGAAACGGCAACACAGGAACCACCTGATGATTGGGCGACTTCTATATTGAGATATGTTTCATCACTCGTGTTGAAATCATAGTTTAATGTATCTCCTCCGACTGATGTATCTCCTATTCCCACATTAAACATACCGTTTTTAACTAAAACAGTCATTTTTTGTGGTGTTGGTGTAGGCCAGAGACGAGTATCGGGAGCACCGACTGTAGCATCATCGTAAAATGAAAATCTGAAACAATAATTAGTTCCTGATGCTCCACCTAATAAACTACCTGATGAATCAAGTAAGCGACCTTGGTGATTAATAATCGTAGGAGAACCTCCAATAGAATATACAGGGAGAATATTTACGAATAATAAAACCGCTAAAACAAGTAGTGATTTTACTGTTTTACTCATAAGAAAAAATCTTTTTTTATTATTAAAAAAAGTTTTAAGAACCATGCTTATATTATAATCTATTTTATTTATTCTGTATAGTTTTTTTACAGAAAATATCTGTTTCTTGCAGAATATTCATCATGTGCTACAGTGTGTGAGTCAGACTATCTCACAACTGGATAATAATTATAAATAACGAGATAACTGAATAACAAATCAATATGTTATTTGACCTAAAAATCCTCAAGGCTACCCTTGAACAAATAGAACAAGAGAAGAAAATCCCACAAAAAACCCTTATTGACGCACTGGAACAAGCCCTCGGTGCTGCATATAAACGAGATTATGGACGACGCGGACAAATTATCAAATCTAAATTTGATATGGAATCAGGTGATGTTATTTTCTATCAAGTAAAAACCGTCGTAGATGAAACAACTGTTCGTCCACAATTAACCGAAGCTGAAACTGAAGCTTTGGAAACATCTGGAGCAATAGCTCATGATGACGCAGAGGAATTACTCCCACGGTTTGATGAAGAAAAACACATGTATCTCGCTGATGCAAAACTCATGAAATCAACCGTAGTATTAGGAGATGAAATGGTATTCCCACTCGAAGCTCCTGAGAAAGATTTCGGTCGCGTTGCTGCTCAAACTGCAAAACAAGTCATCATGCAACGTATTCGCGAAGCAGAACATTCAGTTAATGTAAATGAATTCCTAGATAAAAAAGGAACCATATTACACGGTAATGTACAAAAAGTAGACCGTGGTAATGTATTTGTGGAACTTGGTAAAGGTTTTGGAATATTGTCTAAATCTGAACAAATCCCAGGAGAGACTTGGAAAACTGGAGATCATATTAAATGCTATCTCTATGATATCGAACAAGGACCAAAAGGAGTCATGTTAAAACTGTCTCGTTCTCATCCACGATTTATCGAGGCATTATTTATAATCGAATCTCCAGAGGTTGCCAGTGGTGTTGTTGAGATCAAAGCAATCGCTCGTGAAGCAGGTGCACGATCTAAAATCGCTGTATATTCTAACGATACTGCAATCGATCCAATCGGAGCATGTGTTGGACAACGTGGTGGACGCGTGAGTGCTGTCAGTGGAGAATTATCAGGAGAGAAAATCGATATTATTCCATGGTCTGAAAATACTGCGGAATTTATCGCTAATGCTATTGCCCCTGCCCAAGTCATCGACATATCAATCGACGAAGAAAACCATCAAGCTCATGTAAACGTTGCCAGTGATCAATTATCTCTGGCTATCGGTAAAAAAGGTCAAAATGCACGACTGGCTGTACAGTTAACCGGTTGGCGTATTGATATCAAAGGTATCGACGGTATTCCAGAAGGTGCATCAGAGGAATCTGCTGACGATGAAGGATTTACAACGCTCGATAAATTATTTACTAATACTGAAACTGGAGCAGCTGAAATCGCACCAGAATCTGAAAACCCTGCAGAATAATATGGCAAATATAGATCACAAACCCAGTAAATACATGTTAAATTTGCAACATGTATTGCCAGCATTTGCAGATGAAAGTAAAGGAATTATTAATGGACTCATTGAAATCAATGCGAACTCTATTAATAAATATGAATTCATTACAGAAACAGGTCAGCTGAAACTCGATCGTGTTGGATATTCATCACTCGCCTACCCTGTGTGTTATGGACTCATCCCACAAACATGGGATCAGGATAATGATATGCTTGATGTAGTTGTTGCGAATGTTACTGAACCATTAATCCCAGGAACGTTGGCTGAATTACGAGTAATTGGAATTATGAAATTCGAAGACGGAGGTGAACGAGATGATAAAGTCATCACCGTTCTCGCTGATGATAAACGTATGGATCATATCACTAGTTACAAGGATCTCGGTGAACATTGGGAACGAGAAACAGAACATTATTTCGAGTTTTATAAACACTTGAAAAAACCTGGGACTTGTAAACCACTCGGATTTTTCGATACTGATGAAGCAATCAACATTATCAAGGAATGCCAACAGCGATATGTCACAGAGTATTTACCTAAATTTGAAGAATAACAATAAAACCACCTATGGGTGGTTTTATTGTTTGAAACTTCTCGGAAACCTCCGTTCTCATTGTCGTTATCAGTGTTGTTGTTGCCCAGTTTGAACTTGCCGTCTTTGGTGTTACCGTTAGCGATGTAATTAGAACAGGAGATCTATATGATACGCTCCGTATATCATACGATGGTATCATCGTATGATTGTATTAATAGAGATTTCTGCTACCACTGTTTGTAATATTATTTTTATCCAAATCCCCTACTTACATTGTGCATTTCTATAAAACTGAATTATCTATGCTCCATATCATACAGGCAGTTTCATAATGCGACAAACCATTATCCCGTGAGACTGGTTTTCCTAATCGCATATATAGTATACCAAAATCAAAAAAACAAAAAACAACAAAGTCACAAGGGCGGGCTTCGCCCGCCCTTGTTGTTATACTATTATTACCATACAAAAAACCCACTTTATTTCTAAAATGGGTTGATAATTTCTCTCAATATCGCAATAGCAACATAAAGAGAATAAATTTTAAGTTTCAAGCATCACTACGGCAGAAACTGCTCGGAAACCTCCGTCCTCAACGTCGTCATCAGTGTCGCTGTAGCCCAGTTCGAACTTGCCGTCTCCGGAGTCACCGATAGCGATGTAATCAGAACAGGTATATGCAGTAGCAGTGCGTGTCCATGTAGTGATGTCCAGTTTTTGATTTCTGGTAGTCAATACATAATCATACAGTGCCATATATTCCGTCTGACGAAGTATATCCGTCTCTGGTTTTTCAGTGGTTAGTTTGTTCCAACTGATACGGAGATCAGTGTCTGGTTCTAAACTGTCTTTTACTTTCAGGATGTACACCTGACTGCTGCGACGGTCAAAACCGAGAGCAGTATTAATGGATACACCCTTGTCTTTTGGGTGATTGTATCCTTCACCTGTAATGGTGATAATACGACTATGCACTGCTTGTGCATTTAGTACCACTGGGAACAGAATATATCCGTCCTCCTGATGTTTCCTGATTTCAGAGATTTGACCCTCTGTCAGAGTTTTATTATGAACCTCATGGAGGAAATTCACAATGTTTTCAGTGTTGTCTCCATTGTAGAGATTGCTCTCTAATGCAGATTTTACATCTGCAAGAGTGATGTTGTTGTTTTTGCAAATTTCCAAAATTTCTGATGTATTCATGCGTATAATATTTATAGATTTAAAATAATTTTTTCATATATAGTATAGCATATTGGTGTGAATTGTCAATATCTGTGCCTTCAAATGGGGAATATGCGAAGCATATTCCCCATTTGAAGGTTTAATCTATTTTATTTTGGTTATACAGTTTCTCCAGTTTACGTTGTAATCTATGACTATTTCCGTGTTTTATGAATCCACGATATGAGTTTAAAGTCTCTAATCTGCCTGATTTTCGCATATGTTTTTGGATTCTTTTTTCTGTGGAAACACGGATCTTTGTATACTTGGGGAAAACTATATACCCTAGAAAATCAATTCCTTGAGAGACTTTTTTCAGTGTTATTTTATGTGGATGAATATCCAGTTTTAATTCTGTTTTTAGAAACAGTTTTATTTCAATCAATAATTGCTCTAAAAACTCTCTATCTCTGTGTAATACTAAAAAATCATCTGCATAACGAATATAATATCTCATCTGTTTAGTATGTTTTATAAAATGATCAAAACAATTCATATATACATTAGCACACATCTGACTGGTAACATTACCGAGTGGTAATCCTTTATTCTCTACTACTCTAAAACTGTTAACAATGATTTCAAATAGTGAGTATATTTCTGGATGAGTAATCTTTTCTAATTGTTGTAGAAGTATTTCGTGATCAATAGTATCAAAGAACTTTTTAATATCACATTTTAGATACCATATTTGCTGTGTGTTGTTTTGTGTACTAGATCTGACAAAATATTCCAATCGTTTTACACCTGCATGTACTCCTTTATTTTTTCTACATGCATAACTGTCATAGATAAACATTTGTTCTGCTGAGATTTCTATTTCGGAAACAATATACTGATGGACTATTCTGTCTCGAACGGTGGATTTATGTATACTGCGTTGTTTTGGATCGCATATGATAAACTGCTCATATTGATCGTGAATATATGTTTTATTGCAAATATCATAATACAGTGAGTATAAAAATTGTTCGATTGAAAAACCAGTACGTAGTACATCACTGCGATTATGTTTACCTGTTGAAAACTTTTTCCACGCTTTGAATAATTTTTCATAATTATGTATACTTTCCTGCATGCCAACTAATATTACCCCCCCCGCAACGTTTCACAACTGTCTATTGTAATAAAAAGTAAAGATTTGTATCGGTCAATCTATGAACTGCGTTTTAAACTTGATAAAAAGCATCGTTTTGGTATCCATACAACTTTAGAAGAAAAAGTTTTAGAATATTTTGAAACAATACTTTCAGCAACACTCAAGCAAGATAAATCAGAATTATTAAATCGTGGTAGATTACTACTGGAAATAATTCAACATTTGATTCGACTGGAATATGAATTAAAGATTTTATCGGATAAAAAATATCTATCATTATCTGTTTGCGTCACGGAATTAACAAAAATGACTACAGGTTGGTATAACCATAGTATGAAAAAATAATTTATTAACAATAAAACAAAACAACACGGGAAAGGCGTAGCCTTTCCCGTGTTGTTTTGTTATTCCGAAAGTAACTCTGTTAGGGTTTTATAATTTCCCCCTACATCACCACCGTACAGGAAACTGCCTACTACGAAACGACTGGCTCCTGCGTCGCGTAACTTGATTATCGTATCTGTATTTACACAGCCATCGATACTGATTGTTTTTTCTGGAAAATTACTGTGAAAATAATTTATTTTTTCAAGTACTCTCTGATCAAACGGTTGTGACTGTACACCTATGGTATCTATACCCATGAACTGAATAAAGTCACAGTGCTGTATCTGATTTACCAGAACACTGTTATCTGTATCATTACCAATACAAAAACCAATCTCTACAATGCCACGAATTTTGTTTAATGCCTTGATTAATCTGTCCATATCTCGCACTGATTCCAAGTGTATTACTACCCTACCACATCCCATATCAATATAGGTTTGCAAATCTATTTCTGGCTGATCAATCATCAAATCGAGTTCATACTCCATAACCTCTAAATACGGTAATTCATTAAATTGTGTTTTTGCAGGAACAAATACACCGTCACAAATATCAATCTGAATATACGAAACCAAGTCCAGTACAGATTTGGATTTTGTATTGAGGTCGGTTTGGTTATTAGGTAATATTGCAGGAATTATTTGCATAAAAAATTATTGTTCTATTTTTTCTATTCTCCGTACATGTCGTGCGTCTCCTCTAAATGCTGTAGTAATAAAAGTCTCCACCGCTGTAATAGCCTCATCAGTGGTAATAAATCTCGCACCCAGTGACAACATATTTGCATCATTGTGTTCCCTGCCGAGTTTCACAATATCCAAATTACCTCCGTAATATTCTATGGCTCGTATACCGTCTATTTTATTGGCTGTGATTTGCTCACCTTGACCTGAGCCTCCGAGAATAATTCCAAAACTGTCTGTGTCTCCTGCTACAGTAATGGCGCATGGAGTAATAAAATCTGGATAATCATCGGTACTGTCATAGGTAAAAGCCCCGTGATCAGTGACTGTATGTCCTGAATCTGTGAGGTGTTGTTTAATTATTTCTTTCATTTCAAACCCAGCATGGTCTGATGCAATATGGATATTCATATATTTCAGTATACTATAACAAACGAAAAAAGGCGATTGATGTAATCAATCGCCTTTTTATTACATAAACTGTGAAATCATTGATTTTATTCCATAGAGTATTATATAAATAATCATATAGATCCAATTAATAACATCATTAATATTAATCATGCTCCCAATAATAATTACCACTACAATAATCCCTATCCATACTAGTCTCGTATTCATAAAAAAACAAATTAATTTACTACCATTATAGTAAAATCAAACTCATAAAGTCAACTAAAAAACCATCGAGATTTCGGTGGTTTTTTATTATATTACACAAATGTCAGTGCAATACCTTTGTTATCTCCACGTCCTGTTCGTCCAATACGGTGAACATACGTGTCATACGTCTGAGGAATTTCGTAATTAATTACGTGAGTCACTCCAGAAATATCAAGTCCACGAGCAGCAACATCGGTTGCGATCATGACTTGCATTTTTCCTGTTGAGAAATCCTTGAGAGCGAATTGTCGATCACGGTGTCGTTTGTCTCCATGGATAGAAACAACATTAAATCGACGCATACGGAGCTCATCATGTAATTTATCAACCGCTCGTTTTGTTTCGGTAAAGATTAATACTTTACTAAACTCTGGAGATTCCAATAATCCTGCTAAAATATCGAGTTTTTTAGACTTGTCAGCGACTCGAACGATGTCTTGGTCGACATTTTTCGATGTATCACGTGATTTTACAGATATTTTTACTGGATTACTGAGGAATTCATGAACGAGTTTCTCAATAGCCGGTGCCATGGTTGCTGAAAACAGTAACATTTGGCGGTCGCATTCAATATGTTCCAAGAAATATCGAACATCATCAATGAATCCCATATCGAGCATACGGTCGGCTTCATCTAATACTACAGTTCCGATATCAGACATATTGAGTTTTTTACGATCAAGTAAGTCTTTTAATCGTCCTGGAGTACCAATAACGATATGATGACGTTTTTCTAATTGTTCGATTTGGTAACGAATTGGAGCTCCACCTACACAGGTTACATTCCAAATACCGAGGCCTTTTGATAGTTCGATACATTCTTTTTGGATTTGGAGAGCTAATTCTCGCGTAGGAGTGATGATAATTGCTTTGTGTTTTTTATCGTGAATGATTTTATTAATTGTTGGGATTAAAAACGCAGCTGTTTTACCTGTTCCTGTATTAGCTAGACCGATGATATCTCGTCCGTCTAATGCATTTGGGATTGCTTGATCTTGGATTGGACTTGGAATACTGAAACCTCTCGCGGTGATTTTTTCCTTTAATTTTTCGTCAATCTTGAAATCTGCAAATGTATGCACAGGTGTGTAGATTTCTTCTACTACGGTAGTTGCACGATTAATGAATCGAGAAACATCAATATGTTCTCCTGTAGATTTTTTGCGACCACTTGAACGACCTCGTGAACCTCCTCCGAAAGATGATGAACGGCCAGCATATCCACCAGATGATGGAGCTGAACTGCGTCCGTAACTTGGACGAGAGTTTGATGGTCGTGATGAATATCCTGATGAACTAGAACCTGATGAACGAGATCGTCCATAGGCAGAACCGCCAGATGATGGCCGGCGAGGCGAACCTGAGGATTCCCCAGATCGGCGTGAATTTGTTTGATTATACATAATCTATACGTGTATCATTATTCTCAATTAAAAATAAAAGAGAAAGTCAGCGTCAAAATGTTTTAAAAACAATGACTTTACATAGAGAGCACATGATTAATAATAATTAATAAACAAATACCCAAAAGGTGAGAATAACAATAGATAATTACAGTATCATATTTTAGTTTTAAAGTCAAGTATCTTCATACAAAACAAAGGAAAAGCGAAGCTTTTCCTTTGTTTTGTATATATTACATTACTGTAATTGAGCTAATCGTTCTACTAGATTTTTAATTGTTTTTAGTACTTCTGGATCATTTTTAGTATTGTTTTGTAATAGATTGATTTGAGTATTAATAGACTCTTTTATATCTTCTATACTCATTTCATACATTTCTACACTTGATTCTCCTGATTCAGAAACTTTTTCTGGTGACGATGGGTTCATTGATTCGATATTCATAAAATAATTGGTTATTGTTAGTGTTTAATAATGATCAAATAGTTTCGTTATAATTGAACTATCTTTTTAATCCCTGCTTTATCTACGCTGGGACCTACAATTGAGAGATTGAGATTTTTATTAGTAAATATCTGATTTGCAATAGTCATAATATCTGACTGTGTTACAGCATTTATTTTTTTCTCATACTCTGCTCTGGTTTGGAGTGGTAAATCATGTACGGCCTGCATACCATAATACATACCCCATGACTGTGATGATTCTAATCCCAGTGTCCCACGACCAATGATGATTGATTTTGCTTTCGTAATTTCATCCTCAGTTACTCCATCACGGAGTAACGTTTTAATTTCATGAATAATTTCTCGGACTACCTCTGTGGTACGTGCATTAGTGACTCCTGCTCCGATACGAAATATTCCATGATCGGTTAATGATTGATTGCGACTATATACATAATAACATACTCCCATTTCTTCGCGAAGTTTTTGGAATAATCGTGATGACATACCAGAACCGAGAATTGCAGATAGTACTGACAGTGCAGGTTGTTGCTTACTTGATAAATCAATACTACGAAAACCAAATATTAAATGGGTTTGTTGGGTAGATTTTTTAAATACTGACAACTGTGGTTCAGATTGTTTTTCTATTACTTTTTTCTTGTCATGTTTTTTAGTGGTGCGAATTCCACGGAAATATTTTTTAATCAAGTTGGTAGTTTTGAGTATATCAATACCACCACTGATAACAATAGTCGTAGCCGATGCCGTATAATGATCAGCTACATATCTGATAAAGTTTGATTGTTTCATCGAACGAACCACCTCTGTTGTTCCTGCAATGTTCCACCCTGCTGGGGTATCACCATACATTAATTCCATCAGTTTCTCATCTGCAATTTCATCGGGCATATCATGATACATGTTTATTTCCTCGACGATTACTCCCTTTTCTTTTTCCAGTTCGACTTTAGGAAATGTAGCGTTTTGATAGATGTCTGCAATCACATCAATAAATTGTTCTGTATGCTGTGCAAGTCCACGAACATAATATCCTGTGTATTCCTGACCAGTAAACGCATTACATTCTGCACCCAATCCATCTAATTCACTGGTAATTGATAATGCGGTTGGGCGTTTAATAGTACCCTTGAACATCATGTGTTCGAGAAAATGCGATAATCCAGTGATTTTTTTCGTTTCGTATTTAGACCCTGTTTGGACGAGGCTCATGACGGTAACGGTAGT